>CAYTFG010000045.1:0-15173 GCA_964436925.1 uncultured Bacteroides sp.
ACCGACGGCACCGACGCCTTCGACACCCTCTACATCGGCTGCGAGAAATTCCCATACCGCCAATTAAATTCTTTCAATTATGGCGGTGTATTATAATTCCTGCCATTTGAAAGTTATAACAGAAACCTTGATTCTGGATAGCATTCTGTATTTTAACCTATATTTAACGAACATGCGAACGATTCTTTCTCATATTCGTATCTATCTTTGCGGCACGCGCTAGTAAATAAACATTGTTCACTGTAACAATATTTTATTAAATTATTACCTCAAAGTTAAAATATTAATACTAACTTTGTGCTATTGCTTTGTCCCCAAAACACCACTGACAAACTTAAACGATGGAAACATACCAATATAACCAATTATTCTCGTTCATCTGGAACATAGCCAACGATGTGCTTGTCCATGTGTTCGATAAAGGCGATTACAAGAAGATTATTCTTCCGATGCTTGTAATGCGCCGCCTTGATATTTTGCTTGAGCCCACCAAACAGAAAGTTCTTGATGCAAAAGAGACCTTTGAAAAGATGGGGCTTTCAAGCAATAATATCGCTCCCAATCTTATGAGAGCATCAGAATTGCCATATTATAACATTTCTCGCTATACATTGAAGTCGTTGAGAGCTGAAACCAACCCTCAACGTCTGCTCCAAAACTTCCTCGAATACCTTGACGGATTTAGCTCTGATGTTCAAGACATCATTGCCAAATTTGATTTGAAGCACCTTGCTGAGAAATTGAACAACGTGAACCGTCTCGCTCTCATTATCGAGAAATTCACCGACGACAGAATTAACCTCGGAATCAATCCGGTGTTAGACAAAGACGGCAACGAGATTGCACCTGCCCTTGATAACCATACCATGGGGTTGATTTTTGAACAATTGCTACGCAAGTTCAACGAGGAAAACCAAGTAACCGAAGCCGGAGAGCACTTCACACCGCGAGACTACGTGGAACTGCTTGCTGACCTTGCTGTGCTGCCCATTGCCGATAAACTCACTAACACCACATACGAAATATATGATGGCGCTTGTGGCACAGGCGGTATTCTTTCTATCGCAGCTAAGCGTATCAATGAAATAGCAGAAACACGAGGTCTTTCCGTAAAGACACGTCTTTACGGTCAAGAAAATCAGGCAGAAACCTATGCAACCTGTAAAGCAGACCTTATGCTTTCAGCAGGTCTTGATTCAATGACATATTCTCATAATGGAGAACGCAGACCGTTGTTTGCTTTTGGCTCAACAATAAGCCAAGATCAGCACCAAAACAAGCGTTTCCATTTCTGCATTTCTAATCCTCCTTTCGGTACACCCTGGAAAACAGACCTCGAAAATTGGGACATACATGAAAGTGCTCCAGCCAAAAGGAATGCCAAAATCACAGATGAACGTTTCAAACCGAATATCAACGGTGAATTAATTAGTTTCATACCTGATATTGGCGATGGTCAAATGTTGTTCCTCGCCAACAATCTTAGTCGCATGAAGGACGGTGACGAACTCGGTACTCGTATCGTAGAGGTACATAACGGTTCATCGCTTTTCACCGGCAATGCTGGAGGTGGGGCAAGCAACCTCCGCAAATACATCATTGAAAATGACATGTTGGAAGCCATCATAGCTATGCCAGAAAGTGCATTTTATAACACTGGTATTGGCACATACGTTTGGGTTGTAACCAACCGCAAGGAGGCTCGCCGCCGTGGGAAGGTGCAACTCATTGATGCTACTTCTTTCAAAACTCCGCTTCGCAAGAACCTTGGTGAGAAGAACTGCGAAACATCAGAAGATGATCGCGCTCGCATTATGCAGCTGCACTCAGCTTTTACTGACGACGGACAATATTCCAAAATCTTCCCGAATGAAGAATTTGGCTATTGGCAGGTGACGGTTGAACGCCCACTGCGTCTACGTTATCAAGCGCTTGAAATCACAGACGAGATTAAAGCCGCAGCTAAAGATAAAGATGGCAAAAACCTTCAGCTACTCAATTCAATCGTAGCAACCTATAAGAAGGTATTTCCAAATAACGAAATTGTATCAGAAACTCAACTTTTTGATGCTTTAAAAAAAGCACGAGTGAAAGTACCAAAAACAAAGTTTTCGTTTGTTCGCAAGTGTTTTGCATCCATTGACCAAAATATGCCTGAAACATACGTTGATCCGTATGACACTGAAAGCGGTTTTGCTCCCAATCCGGAACTTCAAGATAGTGAGCAAGTGCCACTATTATATCCCGGAGGTATTGACGCTTTCATGCGAGCCGAAGTACTTCCTTATAGTCCTGACGCATGGAGTGCTGACGCAGTAGTCGGTTATGAACTTTCGTTCACCAAATACTTCTACCGCCCGGTAGAACTACGCCCCATTGCTGACATACGCGACGACATCCGAGAAATTGATAGCCGTTGCGACGGAATCCTTAACGAAATACTTGCCGACTGATGAAACAATACGATTCATATAAAAAGAGCGAGGTTTCTTGGATAAAAAAGATTCCAAGTCATTGGAAAACAAAACGTATGGCTATACTTTTTAGTGAAAACACTAAAAAGAATGACGACTATATCTTTGACCACGCCTTAAAATTCAATTATGGTACATTAGTGCCAAAAGATGAACATGGAGATGTATCTGATTTAAAAGCAACATACCTTGGTTACACTTTAGTTAACAAGGGAGATATTGCTATCAATGGATTAAATCTAAATTATGACTTTGTGTCACAAAGAGTAGCCTTATCTCATACAGATGGGATTATCACATCAGCCTATCTCATATTGAAACCACGGCAAAATACTAATTCAGAATATTTTTCATTATTATTTAAGGCGATGGATGCCATGAAATTATTCCATGGCATGGGTACAGGCATAAGGTTAACACTTTCGTATGATGAACTCAAAAAACAAAATCTTCCTTTTCCTCCTGTTGAAGAGCAAGAGGCAATAGTAGAATTTCTTGATAGTAAAACATTAAAAATAGACAGCTATGTCGCAGAGAGAGAGAGAGAGTTAGCCGCACTTGAAGAACTTCGCCAGGCAGAGATAGCTCACGCAGTCACCAACGGACTAAACCCCGATGTGCCCATGCGTGACAGTGGTATTCCTTGGCTCGGTAAAATCCCGGCTCATTGGAAAACTCGCAAGATGAAATTCTGTTTTAACGAAAGGTGTGAAAAAAATCATCCTAACGAGCTAAAACTAAGCGCTACACAATCACATGGAGTTATACCTCAAGCTATGTACGAAGATAAAGGTAACCATGTTGTAGATGTAAATAAAAATTTTGAGGGGCTCAAACTTGTTAAAGTTGGGGACTTTGTGATACACCTGCGTTCTTTTCAGGGAGGGTTAGCATACGCCTATTATCAAGGAATTATTAGTGCAGCTTATACAATCCTTACTCCTAAGGAGCCGGATTACGCTCATTATTTTAGATATTTGTTCACTTCTCACCCGTACATACAGCTATTGAAAACATGCGTAACTGGGATTAGAGAAGGTCAAAACATTGACTATGCTGTATTAGGTAATAAATACATTCCGTTACCACCCGTTGACGAACAGCAAGCCATTGTTAATTATATCAACGCCAAAACCGCAAAGATTGACGGATTAATCGCCGACCTTTCCGCTCAAATAGAAAAACTAAAAGAATATAAGCAACGACTTATTGCCGACGCTGTAACCGGACAAATTGATGTCCGAAAATAATCTTCTCACAATATGCCAACAGATACATCAGAACACAAACTCGAAGATATTATCGTTGACTATCTGCGCGATGTCAATGGATACGAACAAGGTGTTAGCAGCGACTATAAACCCGAATGGGGATTTGATACAGGTCGCCTTGAAGCGTTTCTTCTCGCCACCCAACGCTCAAAAGTTGAGCAGTCGGGGATATTTAGCACACCATCAAAGCGCAAAGCCTTCTTAGAGCGTGTCCGCTCCGAAGTCTCCAAACGTGGTGTGGTAGATGTGCTACGCAATGGCGTGAAGCACGGCATAGGTTTTGAGTTTTCGATGTATTATCCGCTGCCTGACGCTGCCAACCAAACCGCACAACGGCAATATGCCGCCAATCGGTTTGTGGTTATTCGTCAGCTCCATTTCAGCGACAACAGACCTGATGACAGCCTCGATATTGCTTTGTTCATAAATGGTCTGCCCGTAATAACTATGGAGCTTAAAAATCAGCTCACTCGCCAAGATGCCGATTGCGCCATCAAACAATATTGTGAGCGCGATGCACGTGAATTGATTTATGCTCCCAAACGTGCGGCAGTTCACTTCGCCGTTGACGATAATGTGGTGATGATGTGCAGTGAACTTCGTGGTGAGAAGTCGTGGTTCTTGCCTTTCAACAAAGGGTTGAAAGACCCCACCGACCACCTCGGCAGAAACGACGGCGCAGGAAACCCGGTTAATCCTAACGGACTAAAAACCGATTATCTGTGGCACGACATTCTCACAAAGAAACGTCTTTCGACAATCCTCGAGCAATATGCCCGAGTTATCAAGAGGAAAAACGAGCGCACAGGTAAAACCACAGAGCAATGCATCTGGCCTCGTTACCATCAGCTTGATGTTGTAACGAGACTCGAAGAAGAAGCTCGCCATAATAACACAACTGGTCACCGCTACCTTATCCAACATTCGGCAGGTTCGGGCAAAAGTAATTCAATTACTTGGCTTGCTTTCCGTTTGACAGAAATTAAAAACACCGAAAACAACGGATTCTTTAATTCCGTAATTGTGGTTACTGACCGTGTTAATCTCGACGGTCAAATACGTGCCAACATCAACGCTTTTGCTGATCCAAAAATCCGTTCGATTATTGGTGCAGCAACGTCGAGCAGCGAACTTAAAGACGCTCTCGAAGCCGGCAAGAAAATCATTGTGACAACGGTTCACAAGTTCCCATATATAATGGAAACTGTTGGCGTTGAGTTGCGTGACAAGCGTTTCGCCATTATCATTGACGAAGCGCACAGCAGCCAAAGCGGTTCTATGGCTACCGCCCTTAACCGCGTTATGGCAGGTCTTGGTGCTCCTCCGGCTGAAGGGAATATAGAGGATGACGAAGACGCTCTCAATGAACTTCTGCAAGAGGTTGTCAAAGGTAAGCGGATGGCTCAAAACGCCAACTTCTACGCATTTACAGCTACACCAAAAAATAAGACGCTTGAAACCTTCGGCTCTCAATTCATCGAAGATGGGCAAACGAAGTTTAAGCCATTCCATAACTATTCGATGAAACAAGCCATCGAGGAAGGATTTATTCTCGATGTGCTCAAAAACTATACTACATACCACAGCTTCCACAAAATCCGCAAAAAGAACGAGGAAGTCCAAGGCGAGTATGACCGCAACCAGGCTCAAAAGAAATTGCACTACTGGGTGGAAAGCCAGCCTGAAACCGTTGCAAAGAAAGCTGAAATTATGGTTGCTCACTTCCACGAAAAAGTGTGCCACATACTCGACGGCGAAGCTCGCTGCATGATTGTAACATCAAGCATCGAACGAGCTATTGACTACTTCCAAGAAGTCAATAGGTTGCTGCTAGCGCGTCAGTCGCGTTACAAAGCTATCGTTGCTTTCTCAGGCGACAAGACTATAAACGGTGTTACTTTCACCGAAGAAAGTCTTAACGGCTTCCCATCATCAAAGATTGAGGAAACCTTTGCATCAGGCAACTATCGTTTCCTAATTGTTGCCGACAAATTCCAAACCGGCTACGATGAACCGCTTTTGTGCGCTATGTATGTAGATAAAGGTTTGTCAAGTGTCAAGACCGTTCAAACGCTCTCCCGATTGAACCGCGCTAAGCCAAAGAAGAAAACCTTTGTGCTCGACTTCTTCAATACAACTGAGGATGTGCAGAATGATTTTCAACGCTATTATCGCACAACCATTCTAACAGGTGAGACAGATGTCAATAAGCTCAATGACCTCATTGACCAAATTAAAGAAGCTACAATCTTTGACGACGCAGAAGTTGAGCGTTTCAATCATCTGTTCTGGGCAGGTGCAGAGCGAGAAACCCTAGACCCAATACTTGACGTTGTGGTAGAGCGTTTCAAGAATGACCTTGATGATGACACGAAAATCAAAGTCAAAAGTGCCATCAAAGCTTTTGTGCGCACCTATGACTTCCTTATAACTCTGCTTCCAAGCGGCAGCGTGGAAATGGAGAAACTTTACTCGTTCCTCCGCTTCCTCGTGCTGAAACTTCCCAAGTTACCGAGAGAAGATTGGACCGAGGGCTTGATTGAATCAGTCAGTTACAGCGCATATCGCTCGCAAAAACAAGGCGAGAACGATATTCAGCTCGAAAACGCAAATGGTGAGGTCGAACCAGTACCAACAGGCACGGCAAAACTCGGTATACCCGTGCCTGAATTCATCCCAATTGACGAAGTTGTTGACGAGTTCAACCAAACTTTCGGCAATATACCTTGGCAAAACGAAGATGCAGTGCGTCGTCAAGTTTCAGAACTTGCCGAGGCCGTAAGCAAAGACCAAACGGTCATCAACTCATCGCGTAACGGCGATACGGAAACCGCAGCACAAGATATTGAAGATTCAATTCGTGCTAATATCGGAACTTTGAGCGAGGGCTACAACGAGTTCTTTGTTCGCTTCTATCAGAACGAAGATGTTCAGCGTCGCGCCATCAGCTTGATTACCGAGCAAGTGCTCCGCTCTATCAATCCGCCTTACGATGAATCCGATATTATCGCAAAAATGCGAGCCGACCTTGAAGCTGACTTCTCGCAACTCTGTGGCGTTTATTATCGCGACCTCGATGAAATTCTCAACGTGATGTTCAAGGTTATCAATGCTGAAACCACTGATAGCCTCGACGGATTAAATTCTATTCTTCGCAAACGACTCAATCTCATCTACCGCGCACAACGTCAGGAGGGAGACAATCGCGACCACTTTAACATTTTGCTTGGTCGCTACGAAGCTTACCTTCGCAAATTGTATTTCTTGCGTGAAGGGCACGAGTATGTCAGCACCAATCCACGAAGTGGCTTAGTTGACATCGTGCGCCAATTCCGCTCGCTTCAAGGGCTTTACCACAACGAAGATGCTCGCTATGCCAACTTCAAGCAATATTATGATATGCTCTATAGTTGGCGAAACGAAGATACACATACCGCTCCGGTGTTAGAGGAAACCCAACTTCCTGCCGCTATTCACATTCTCGTCGCTATGTACGTCTATGCAACAATGATTTCAGTAACCGACATCGAAGAACATCTATAAGATTATAACTCTTATCATCAACTAATTAAATCATGAAAGCATTATCAATCCAACAACCGTGGGGTTCTCTTATCGCCCACGGAGTGAAAGACATTGAAAACCGCACCAGCAAAATGCTCGTGCCTCCTCAACGCGTACTTATCCACGTTGGCGCCAAAGAGCGTGAACGCGGTTTGTTAGAAGACCTTCCCACCTGCTGGGAATTACCGGTGGAAAACGCTGAAATCATCGGTCAATTTGACCGTGAAGAAAAGCTACCACTCTCTGCTATAATTGGCTACGTCGATGTTGTTGACATCGTAGACAATTCAAATTCCGTATGGGCTCAATACGCACCTGAAGGAGCTAAACCAATGTTACACTATGTATTGAAAAATGCTCACCTTTTTAAACAACCAATTTTTAATGTCAAAGGCCGTCTTGGAGTTTGGGATATTCCCGAAATCGACGAAAACAATTTACCAGAAACTGTTGACATTCCACAAATTGAGCGCAATGGGAAAACGCTTTCAATTCCTTGTGGCAACGGACTATGGAAAAGTTTTGTCGAATGGAAAGAATCCCAAAGCAAAGAAGATTTTGAGCTTTCGTTTTTTCTTCTTGAAGATAACCTGCATTTGTTTACCGATGACGATCTTAATCCGCTCGAAACAAATAAGCTGATTTTATCGCACGACGGCTCACAGTTTGAAGTAAAAGTCGGTGACATTTTTGTCGAACCTGTTATAGACGAGTCTGACAAAGAAATAACTTATGAAGACCCGGCAGGTAACACCCTTCATGCTTTGACAATCTCTTTTATGATTCCTTCTAAATAATGGATAACGAACAAGAAAAAGAAATCGATCAATCAAAACCGCAGTGCACTTGCCAAGGCGAGTGCACCTGCGGTAACAAATACCGCCGACCCATTTACTATGAGGTCGACATCAAACAATATGTTGAAACCCTAAACGACTGGGACTAAAACACAGTATAGATATATGCAAACACCACAAACACTTGGTAAACTGGTTAAAGAAGACCCTCGAAACTATTGGAAAAATGAAGCATCAGATTTTACCCCCTGGCTCGCTACGGAAGAGAACATGGCACTTCTCAGTGAAGCCATTGGCGTAGATCTGATTATTGAAGAAACCGAATCTGCAGTTGGAAATTTTTCTCTTGATATCCTTGCTAAAGAAGATGGCACTGGCATCCAGGTGATTATTGAAAACCAACTTGAAGAAACGAACCATGACCATCTCGGCAAGCTTCTAACTTACGCAGCCGGAAAAGAAGCCAAAATCATTATCTGGATTGTCAAACACGCTCGTGAGGAACACCGTCGTGCTATTGAATGGTTGAACCAGAACACAACTATTGACATCAGATTCTATCTTATTGAGATTGAATTATGGCGCATAGGCAACTCACCTTATGCTCCTAATTTTAGCGTTATCGAAAGACCTAATGAATGGTCTAAAAACGTCCGCCAAAATACCAATCTTTCCGATGGCGATTTGTTCCTTCTTTCATTCTGGGAAGCTTTCAATAATTATGCTTCTAATGATCCGGATTTCACGAAAGAATTTAGACTCCGTAATGCCGGTGCTCAAAACTGGTATGATTTAGCCATTGGCACAAGCTCTTGTCACATTTGCTTGGAAGCAAAACCGCAGAAAAAAGAAGCTACCGTCGGTTTATATATTCCCGATGATAAAGAACTATATCAGCGTTTCCTTGCAGATAAAGATGCCATCGAAGATGCTCTTGGCGATAAAGCGACATGGAAAGAGGCTAGCAAATCTACTCGTTTCTTTATTTCCATTGACATTCAAATGAAAGACCAATCTACCTGGGATTCCATTTTCAAATGGATTTGTGATAACGCTATTAATGTGAAAAATATTGTCAAACCTTATTTATTTAAGAAATTATAATTTCCTTTTATCTGGGCGCTCCGGCACCCGCCGTCAGGCTGTCGTTTCATCGCTCTAGCAAACCGCCGGAGCGATGAATCAAGCCCAAGGTCTTGACCGAAAGGCTTCCATCCTTAGCGCATAAATACCTTGAACTTACACGTAGTACCACCCTAGCTAGAAAAAAATAACCGCTTATCTTTTAGAAATCCACAACCAATTAAAATCATACAACATGAAAAAATCATTCTTTTTTATTTATTTTTCTTCCCTTATTCCTGTTGCATTCTCGCAGAATGTTATCAAGGAGGTAGACAATGAAACCACACGCTTCATTCCCGGAGCGTTTATGAAAAACGGTGTTGCCGCTATCTATTTTTCCGACAACGAATATGGTTATGACGGAGCGGATGAAAACAAAGCTGAAATTTTCGACTTTGATCTCAACCCCCTCAAATCATTTAGTTTCAAAACACTTCAAGAATACACAGTTACCAAATCACGTGCTGCATCAGGGAAAGAGACACGAACTAAAGATTACGCGCAAGTAATCGGTACACTTCCTTATTTTTCCGATACTTCAGATATGGAATCCCGCATAAGTCAGTTTGCGAACTTTCTTTTTAATAATGCATACTATATGAATTCTTCATTAGGCTCGCTTGATAATCTTATTGCTAACGCCACATTAGATGGCACAACCATATATATCACTATGCCTATAGGAGATAACAGCGATTATCCATATCAAGAAAATCTAACCTCTGCTAAAGCTTTTTTATCAGCAGACGATACATACGGCTATTTATTTCAGTATACACTAACTGTGACAAAATATGAAGGCGAATGGACTTCCACTACCGAAATGGGGGATGTGAAAAGCGTTTTTTTTACACCTCACTGTGTAGATGTTTCAAATATGAATCATTGGAATGGTGGAGTTTATCTTCCTTTCTCTCAAACATTCTTTAACGACGATGAGAAGTTTGAATACGTTTGCTATAAATCAGAAATCTCCGTTGGCACTGATGATCTTTACCCAGTTAACGGATGGGTGGGGGGGTTCTATTTATCAGATATTTTTGGGATTACGAGTACAGACAGAGACGGTGATGGCGTGACCGACTACGAATCAACATTATACGGCATACATCGTAAAGGTTTTGAAGTCGTATCAGAAGATGGTTCCGTTTTATATTCATTCGACTTCCCCGACTCTAACATAGAATCAGAATCTATTGAATTTTTCAAGTCTGATAATTATATACTTGCACAGCTTAGTTTTAAAGGACGAGATGATTATGGTAACTATAATAACACCACTCGCTTTTATAGAATTGACAAGTCGTCTTCCGCTGCTCCAAAGCTTATACGTGAAGAAAATCATGTGTCTGCTGCTCCTAACCCGGCTTCAAAAGGTACACCGGTTGTTATGACACTTCCATCTGACAGTTCAAATGCACGCAACGTATCTGTTACATCACTTAACGGTGGTCAAGTATTTAGCAAAAATGTTGATCCGGGTGTTTCACAGGTATCCATTCCTACTGAAAAGCTCTCTTCTGGGGTATACTTATTTACTGTAACTGAAGAGGGTAGAAAAATCGAAACCTGCAAAATTATTATTAAATAAAATTTGGGCGCTCCGGCACCCGCCGTCAGGCTGTCGTCTCATCGCTCTAGCGAACCGCCGGAGCGATGAATCAAGCCCAAGGTCTTGACCGAAAGGCTTCCATCCTTAGCGCATAAAGTCGTGAGCACCCCTCACGACTTTTTTTCATACACACCCCAAACGGCGAAAGCACCGCGGAGATCTCTCTAAAGACTAAACGAATCCATCGTTCACCTTGAAATGTCGTTGCTTGCACAATCAGGTAGCGACCGCGCAGCTGCGACCTCGAACACCCTAAAACCTCAATATCAAACCCTCCAAATCCGTTCACGCTTTCTTAACGCTCCAAACCAAGTTGCAATTACCTGTTAGCTTATATCTACAGAATACCAGAACGTTGTTTCCATTCCACTATCATTTTAGCGCCATTTGCCGAGTCCGCTCATTTGTCGCTGAATAGCACATTGATTATTCACACCCGCAAAGTTAGGGCTTGTGTGACATCGCAAGGACAGACATGTTTGTCGAAAAAATCTTCCCTTTCTCACACCCCTCAAAACGGTATTTTTTCACAAATCCTTGCCGATTTTTCATCACACGATCAGCCCACTTTATGCGGTGTAAAAATCAAGTGCATCAGCACAAATTCTCTAACTCTTTAAATTTTACTAAAATGACAGCTACATTTCAACAATCGTTCTTTTCTTCTTTCGATAACGCTAACGGTAACAGCAACAAGCGTAACAATCGCTCTAAGAAAGCCCTCCGACTTTTCCAGGTTGACATTGAGAACTTCGACAACGAAGTTGAATCTTACGAAATCGAGGCTCGCGACTACGCTGACGCTGCCGAGCAAGCCGAAGCTCGCTTCTACGACATTTACAACATGAACATTTACGAGATTGGTTAATCTCATTTTCTTTAGCGAGAACTCCCATTTGCGGAGCTTTCGCTTCAACACCGTCACATCTAGCTGTCATTTTTCACCCAAACCTTTTGAACTTTAACTTTTTATTTTTACCTTTGCCATGTACACATCTTTATAATAATTTTTTTTAAATTGTTTGGCTCCCTAGGTTTCTAATTCAACCTGGGGAGTTTTTTCACGTACCATTTGCCAAGCCCCCAATTTTTTTTCTAAATTTACATCGTGATAATTTTGTTATCATATAATTAAAAATTATGGTTTTTCTCCTGCGATTTCTAATGATTTCGCGGGAGATTTTTTCCCACACCAAAAAAAGTTCCCAAGCTTACACACCCCTTTGCACCCCAAGGCAACGGCCAAGAAAACCGCGGCATTGCCATCACCTACACACTTTTTCAATGCATTCCACCGATACCTCCTTGCCGATTTCCGCACCTCCTTTTCTCCGGCACCACTCCTTGAATGACGCCCCACTCAAATTCTCTCTTCCCTCGACACCGCCTCGAAGACTCCGTCTTTATCCACATTGACTCACCGATACGGCTAACTGATTTTTAGAATTTTAATACCGTTGTCTGACGTTCAATTTAGATTGTTACACTCCGTTCCCTTTCAGCTATTTTTCCTTCACAAAGTTAGGTCGCCACTCGCCCTCACTAAATGCAGGTGTGCACTCCGTGTTCCCACGGTTTTCGCAATAAATTGCTGCAAACACGAGATGAACATTTGTTCACGCTCAAACAGCTTTCCTACTGTTTTGCTCGTAAAAATCGAGCTTGAAAGCTCACTTAGTTTCACAATTTAAATTCTCACTCTCATGGCACACAACGCTAAAAATTCAGAAAAATCAGTAGCCAATACGGCTCAAACAATCAACGTGGCTCAGACTTCTTCTCCGAAGCTCATCGTAGCTCAGTTCAAATTCAATCGTTGGTACGTCTACTTCCAAGGAGTTAAGCCTTCCGAAAATGTAGGTTGCGGTTGCAAATCTGCCAAGTCGGCTATCCGCTACATGCATCTCTTGAAAAAGCGTTTCGGAGCTGTCATCAGCCAAAACGTTTACGATCGCCTCTCTTTCGAGGCTGCAAAGGAGGCGTAAGCCTCTTTTTTATCCGTCTTTTGCTTCGGCAAAAGGCGGATTTATCTTTGCACAAAAACCTCCTTACTATGGCTCTTTCTATCTCCGGTTTGTCCTCGAACCCACTTTTCACCGCAAATTTCGACAACCTCAAAATCACCTCCACCGACGAATCCGTCAACGTCATCATCTCCGTTGAAGGCACCCAGATATTCTCCCAAGAATACTTCACCTTCAACAACACAATCACCCTACGCAACGTCAACACCCTCATCGAGCAATACATGCGCTCGAACAGTCTCATCATTGCCACCGCTACCATCAAGCTTACCTGCGAAAGCGACAACGATTTGACTAACACACAAACCCTCATCTACTGCGAATCCCTCCGCCATTTCCGAGCCGCCAAAACCTTCATCTCCGAGAACTTTCTCACCGACGCCACCTCCGCACGCGTTCCCGCAGACTCTTTCATAACCCTCTCCGCAATCTTCATTTCCGGCGAAACCCCAAAAATCACCTGGCAAACCACCATCTCTAAAAACGGCACAACCAGCGTCATCGAATCCTCAACCTCATTCGCCTCACCATCCAATCGTTACTCCCTAACCACATTCTACAAACGCATCTCCGAACTCTGCACCGACACCGACGCCAAAATACTCTCCGTCACCGTCTCCCTCGGCGACCGCTCATTCACATTCTACGTCGACGACTCCCCCACCGACCTACACCTCGTGTTCTTCAACCGCTTCAATGCCCCAGAATTCATCTCTCTCCCCTCCGTCACCACCAACAAAATCACTGTCGAGCGTTCTCTCGCTAACCTTGGCTGCACCTCAATGTTCTACGACCGCGTTCTCTCCAAATCTTTCGACTCCGAAATCAAAAACCTACCCTTCTCCCTCGCTCTGCACCTCGAACAACTCATCGCCTCCCCTTTTGTCGGTTACATCTCCACATGGTCCGACGTCGAGGACGACATTGTTACCGAACTCCCCGAAATTCTTATCACTGATTTCACATCCGAACCGCAACCCGGCGACGATGAACTTAACACCCTCAAACTCTCCTGGCAATTTGCCGACACCCGTCGTCATGCCGTCATCCCTATCCAAGACCGTATTTTCAATAACTCATATACAAACCAATTCTCTTAATCTTTTGGGCGTTCCGGCACCGCCGTCGGGCTGTCGTCTCATCGCACTCTGCACCGCAGGCGATGTGATCAAGCCTAAGGTCTTGACCGAAGGCGTCCATCCCTAACGCTTAATTAACCATGGCTCGCTCGATTCACATCTCTACAGCTCGCACTATGCTTAACTCCGGTGACCCCGTTGACATTTCCGTTTGGAAACGTAACGGTGAAATTATGAACCTCCAAAATTGCATCTCTATGCGTTACAATTTCTACGGTGGATACCGAACCGTCAAACTCCTTTCTTCAGGTGAATTCAGAAAAATTCGCGATTGCTGCATTTTTCTTATTAACGGGTGCGAAGTTTTTCTCTAGTAATTTCACTTTATTTAAGTTAAATAATTTAGAATATTTCGCCACACAGTTGTAACTTTGGGGCGATTACCATTTAAATATTTTATATTATGAAAAAGCTTATCACTGCTACTATTATGTTTATCCTTTTGTGCTGCAATACCTTGCACGCACAAACGTATCTTTTTGGCGAAGAACAACATCGATACATGTTAGCTACTAACGCAACTTACCGATACACATACGCTTCTAATAACACAAATTTCTCAAAATATTATATCACAGTAGGTAATTACAGTAAAGCTTTAGACCTTTTAGAAAAAGCAACCAATGATTGCAATTATGGTCCGGCTTTCGCTATATTAGGTCAATGTTATGAACTTGGCATCGGTGTAGAACGCGATTTGGAGATCGCAGACGAATATTACGAGTATGGTGCTTATAATTTAGATGATCTAGAGTGTCAGAGAAACATACGACGAATAGAAAAATACGGTCATTGGTCTGCTTCATATCGAGCAACGTATTTAAAAAAATTGAAAAATTCAGTCAAAGTAAACACAATCCCAAGTGATGGCGGTTACGGAGGATACGTTGGTGGCAGCACCATTAATAATAACAATTCTTCTTCGTCATCATCTTCCAGCACCTGCAGAATTTGCGGTGGCTCCGGCACGTGTACCAGTTGCCACGGTCAAGGCGGCTCTTGGCAAGACACAGGTTATTACACCGGTTCAGGAAATAAATCTTGGATTAACTGCCCTTCTTGCAACGGTTCTAAACGCTGCTTCAACTGCCACGGAACTGGCAGACAATAAACTCTGTCTTTTCGCAAACCCATTTGAGTCCGTAACTTAGCGAAAAACTAAGTTAT
>CAYTFG010000046.1:0-14948 GCA_964436925.1 uncultured Bacteroides sp.
CACCATGTCAATATTCTCTTGTCTTTCTTCCGACACCACAAAGTTACAACCTCCCCACACCAAAAATCCGAACATCCAACCATTAATAACTTTTTAACACGCCCCAACCACAGCTACCAATCTATACTCCAACGACTTACCCGCACAAAAAAAATCAAAAAAATTCCCACACACCCCCTTAAACACGAAAAAAGAGCCAAGTTTCATTGGAAACTCAGCTCTTATCAGCGGAGAGAGAGGGATTCGAACCCCCGGAGGTGTGACCCTCAACGGTTTTCAAGACCGCCGCAATCGACCACTCTGCCATCTCTCCATTGTCATCATGACTTGACTCATCTCGCTTGATGTGTCGTTGTTGTCATTTAACGAGTGCAAAGGTAGCGCGTTTTTTTTAACTATGCAAATTTTATGCCAACAAATTTCACAAACACCTCATTTTTTCTCATTTTTTGTGATTTAAGCAACTACCTATCAAAAAAAAGATTAACTTTGTACATAGCCTAGCTTACGTAATTTTTATTTCAATGAACAACTCTAAACAACACATAAAGTCTCGCTTTGAGCCCCTCATTAACAAGGGCTTAGACGCTTGGAACTATTGCGCTTCTGGCGTGTGGAGCGACACGCGTAAGAAATGGTGGGTCAATATCATCAAAACGTTAAATCTTGCCGGGCGTTCTTTTCTAAGCCATGATTTGCAATCCCAAGCTTGCGCCTTGACCTACCGCACAATTCTGGCTTTCGTCCCTGCCCTCGCCCTTATTTTTGCTATCGGACGCGGGTTCGGATTCCAAAATCTCCTCCAAGATGCCCTGTTCAACTACTTCCCGGCGCAACATGAGGCCATTGAAACGGCATTGCAATTTGTTGATTCATACCTCGCTCAAGCCTCCGAAGGCATATTCGTTGGCGTAGGTATCATCTTCTTACTCTGGACTTTAATCTCTTTGATTGGCAGCGTCGAAAGCTCGTTCAACCTCGTGTGGGGTGTCAAACGTTCTCGCAGTTTTTGGAGAAAAATAACTGACTACACCGCGATGATGCTCATCTTGCCCGTGCTCATGATTTGCGCCAGCGGTATGCGCATCTTGGTCAGCTCGACTCTCCACTCATTTTTTGACTTCGAATTCATCTCCCCGGTGATTGAAATCGTTTTGTCACTGGCATCTATCGTTTTCACCTGGATGTTCTTCACCGGTGTCTATATCCTCATCCCAAACACAAAAGTAAAATTTCAAAACGCGCTGATTGCCGGAGTTTTAGCCGGCACCGGATTCCTGATAATACAATGGATTTTTGTTTCCGGTCAAATGTATGTGGCAAAATATAATGCTATTTACGGCGGTTTCGCATTCCTCCCGTTGCTATTGATTTGGCTACAACTCGTTTGGGTTATCGTCCTTGCCGGAGCTCTCATCTGTTACTCTTCTCAAAACATATTCCGCTTTAGCTTCACCGATGAAATAAACGGAATATCAGCTGATTACCGCACAAAAGTAACCATCGCCGTCGCTACCATAATCGTTCAGAGATTTCTGAAGCGAATGTCGCCAATCACCATCGAGGAACTGTCTAGCACATACAGTCTTCCCACTCGATTGGCCCAAGACACAATCCACGACCTCATCGACATCAAACTCTTGTCAACAGTCGTGCTCGACGGCAAAGATGAAGCCATTGGTTTTCAACCAGCGGTGGACCCTAACACGCTAACTGTCAACACTGTTAGAGATTTATTACATCACAAAGGATATGCTGATTTTGTCCCTGAATTTAATCAAAATTTTGATGGCGTAAATCAGATAATCCAAAGTCTCGACGAGCAAGCTCAAAACAGCATTAATGACGTACAACTCAGCACATTAGACATAAAGATATAACCAATTTTTTAAATTAAATTCTTATGAAGAAAGTTATTGCAACTACAAACGCTCCAGGCGCAATCGGTCCTTACAGCCAAGCTATTGACTGTGGTAATATGGTTTATGCTTCCGGCCAAATTCCCATCAACCCTGCTTCCGGTGAAATTCCTGAAGGCATCACCGCTCAAACCAAGCAAGCTCTTGAAAATGTGAAAGCTATCCTTGCCGAAGCTGGTCTAACAGTTGACAATGTTGTCAAGACTACCGTTTTCCTCGCTGACATGAGCCTTTTCGGTGCAATGAACGAGGTTTATGGCCAAGTTTTCACTGAACCTTATCCCGCTCGCTCAGCTGTTGCCGTGCGCGAGCTCCCCAAGCAAGTCCTTGTAGAAGTGGAAGTTATCGCTGTTCGCTAACCCTTAAGCGTTCTCAATAGGTCGGCAACAACAAATGTGCTGCCACCAACAAAAATAGTATCGCCCTTGGAAGCAATTTCAAGGGCTTTTTTGTACCCTTCCTCAACGCTAGCAGCCGAAACACCCTGCAAACCAACAAGTTGAGCACGTTTCATCAATTCGTTCGACGGCAATGCTCTTGACACTGAGGCTTGTACAAAAATATAGCGGGCATTACGTGGCATCAGCGCCAAAATGTGGTCTATATCCTTATCATTCACAAAACCTATGACCATCACCAAGTTAGGTGCTATTGTTGCCAAGCGGGGTGCAAGATATTGCCATCCACCTTCATTGTGGCCGGTGTCGCAAATCACTCTGGGTGAATCAGATACAGTCATCCAACGGCCCATCAGCCCTGTAAGTGTAACTACCTGAGACAAACCTTGTTGCACATTCTCATCACTAATTTTCCACCCCAATTTTCTCAACTGCAACAGTGTGGTAATGACAGTTGCCATGTTTTTGGATTGGCAATCCCCGGTCAGTGCAGCCTTGACGGTTCCAAACGGGGTGTCGTGATAAATCTCGTTATTTTCAATCGACGAGAAGCAATTCTGCTCTTCAGCGAAGATTATCGGCGCATTCTCTGCATTTGCCTTATCTACAAACACTTGCTTAACATCATCCGCCCCGGCTTCACCTATCACCACAGGAATTGATGGCTTAATGATGCCTGCCTTTTCGGCTGCAATCTTTGGCAATGTGTCGCCCAATAATGCAACGTGATCCTTTGATATATTGGTTATTACGCTGATTTCAGGTGTGATAATATTTGTGCTATCCAAGCGTCCGCCCAGCCCCACCTCAATCACGGCAATATCGACGCACTCGCGAGCAAAATGCTCAAATGCCATAACGGTGGTCAGTTCGAAAAATGATGGTGCCGCCTGCAGATGCTTTTCTCTAAATCGAGCCACAAAATCAATCACTTGCTCTTGCGAAATCATTTCACCATTAACCTTGATGCGCTCACGGAAGTCAATCAAGTGAGGCGACGTAAAGAGACCCACGCGATAACCGGCCTTTTGCAACACCGACGCGAGTGAATGTGAGGTTGACCCTTTGCCATTGGTCCCCGCCACATGAATTGTCGCAAATTGGCGATGTGGATTGCCAAATGCATTTTCCAATTCGATAATCGTTCCCAATCCGGGCTTATAAGCTCCGGCTCCAATGTTCTGAAACATTGGCAATTGAGTGAATAAAAAATCAAGAGTCTCTTTATAGGTCAATGATGACATAGCAACTACCCTTTCTCTGGTTTAAAAAATTAGCAATCCGGCTATACCGGCAATGCAAATTACTAATATTGGATGTATTTTTGTGAAGTAAACTATTGAAAATGAAGCAATACAGATAATTATGCTCCACACAACGTTATAAGTTTCATATCCGAAATTCTCGCCGTTCATCAGCAACATGGCTGCTGAAGCTATCAACCCCACGACAACCGGTCGCAACCCCGAAAAAATGCCCTTAATCAACGCACTTTCCTTGTGGCGAGAGATAAAATGGCTCGTATATGCCACCAACAAGAATGATGGAATGACAACTACCAGCGTACACAATATCGAGCCCAAAATACCGAAAATGGGCGACGCTAGTTCGGGTGAATAATGAGTTGGGGCAACATATCCGATATAAGTCGCTGAGTTGATTCCAATTGGCCCCGGTGTCATCTGTGAAATTGCGACAATATCGGTAAACATTTGTGGAGTAATCCATCCGTGGCCCACAATTTCTCGCTCAATGAGCGCCAACATTGCATATCCGCCACCAAAACCAAACAATCCGATTTTGAGATAACTCCATATCAATTTCAAGTATATCATAGCTTATTTTTTGCCCTCCTCAACATTGTTTGATTTTAATTTGTGAGTATACCACAAGTAGCCGCCCAAACCTCCCAAAACGATGTAAAGAATTGGATTTGAGACATATGGCAACTTTGACCAAATGAGCACAGCCACTGCAATGGGTATAATCGCTGTCTTCCAAGTAATCTTTGCTGCTTTTGCACTGGAAATTACCGGCGCAACAATGAGCGCAACTACTGCAGGACGTATTCCTTGAAAAATCTTACTGATAATCGCATTATTTTTTATCAAGTCGGGCGTAAGAAATATCGCTATAACCAAAATAATCATGAACGATGGCATGATTGTGCCTAATGCAGCACAAATACTTCCCCGACGGCCTCGTAACTTATCCCCGACTGCGACCGAAATATTCACTGCCAAAATTCCCGGTAATGACTGAGCCACAGCTAGTAAGTCCAAAAAATCTTCACGTGAAATCCAGTTATGTTTATCGACAATCTCCTTTTCGATTATTGATATCATCGCCCATCCACCGCCAAAGGTGAAGGCTCCGATTTTAAAAAATGTTGTAAATAATTGAAATAAAATACTGTTCATCAGCGATATATAGTTTATTAATCATTCACGAGTTTACGACCTAACTCAAGCAATTGATTGTAGCCAATGGTGAAATATTTACAAGAAAACTCTTTTTCTCTCACAACCTCACCATTCCAGATTACCAAGTCTAGGTCTATGGGGACAATGCCCTGTAATTTAACCGCCAATGTGCGTCCATCAAGGACTTCACGGCGCTTTAATTGCTTGATTACTTGAGACATATCCATATCAGTTTCACCTGCGATAACCGCATTTAGATAATAATTATCTGCGACACCGCCCTCGGGTGCCGTCTCATAAATTGACGATACACACGTGTTGCTCAGCAAATCTTGAAGAAACTCAATAGCTCTTTCCATTGACTGACGGCGGTCACCGGCATTACTTCCTATGGATATTACCACTGTATTCATTTTTATTATAATCCTTTCATTGTTAACGATATACGTTTACGAGCCAAATCCACATCAAGCACTTTTACTCGCACATGCTGATGCAATTTTAGAACCTCCGACGGTGATGATATGCGCTTATCACTCATCTGCGAGATATGCACCAAACCGCTTTCTTTTACACCCACATCAACAAATGCGCCAAAAGCAGTTATATTATTCACGATGCCCGGCAAAATCATGCCAACTTTCACATCCTCAATGGTTTTCAGCGTTGAGTCAAAGACAAGAACTTTAGCTACCGTGCGCGGGTCTCTGCCCGGTTTCTCCAATTCTTCGATTATATCTTTGAGTGTCGGCAAGCCACATTGCGGGGTAACATATCGGTTCAAATCAATTGAATTAATCAGTTCCTTATTCGCCAAAAGATGCTCAACATCGCAGCCCAAATCTGCTGCCATACGCTCTACAATCTTGTAGCTTTCAGGGTGTACTGCAGTGTTATCCAACGGATTATCACCATCTGGAATACGCAAGAAGCCAGCACATTGCTCAAACGCCTTATCTCCCAGTCGAGGCACTTTTTTCAACTCTTTTCGTGACTTAAAATCGCCATTTTCAGCACGATACTCAACAATTTTCTGCGCCAACGATTGCCCGATGCCCGAAACATAAGACAATAACTCTCGTGATGCCGTGTTGAGATTCACACCCACTGAATTGACGCAACTTTCCACCGTGTAGTCAAGTGATTGCTTCAATGCCGTTTGGTCAACATCATGCTGGTACTGCCCCACCCCAATTGATTTAGGGTCAATCTTTACCAACTCGGCAAGCGGGTCAAGTAGACGGCGGCCTATCGAAACAGCGCCTCTGACAGTTACATCCTTGTCGGGAAACTCGGCACGCGCTACCGCTGATGCTGAGTAAATTGATGCGCCGCTTTCATCAACGACAAACACTTGCACAGCATGAGGAAATCTCATGTTTTGCAAGAAATGTTCGGTTTCTCGTGATGCCGTTCCATTGCCCAAAGCTATCGCATCAATTTTGTATTGCTCAACTAGTGTCGACAATTTTCGAGCCGCGCCTTTGATATCATTTTTCGGCGGAACCGGATAAATCACATCGTTATATCGCAAATTTCCCTGCTGGTCAAGACACACAATCTTGCAACCTGTTCTATATCCGGGGTCTATTGCCAATACTCGCTTGCTTCCCAATGGTGCAGCGAGCAATAACTGCTTCAAGTTATCGGCAAAAAGATTTATCGCTTCTTTATCGGCACGCTCTTTTACTTCAACCGAAACTTCATTTTCGATTGATGATTTAAGCAATCGTTTATAACCGTCAGCAACTGCCTGCTCCACAAGCTCGGCCGTTTGAGGTGTAGCTTCTCGTTTGACAAAAACATCGCATAGTTTATCAACCATCTCGTCGTTGTCAATAGCCTCAGTAACTTTCAATAAGCCTTCTCGCTCGGCTCGACGCATCGCCAAATAAGCATGGCTGCTCACATATTTCAGTGGCTTGGAAAATCCGTCATAATTGAGATATTTAGCTGCATCAGCCTCTTTGCCTTTGATTATTGACGAAGAAATAACACCGGTGCGACGATAAGAATTTCTCACCATATTGCGAGCTCTGGCATTATCGCTAACCCACTCGGCAATTATATCAACCGCGCCTTCCACAGCACCTTCTCCAAATCGTGAAGCTGCCTTGTCAACGTCCTCAACACGCTGTGACATAATCATTGCAGCCAACGGTTCAAATCCTTTTTCGCGAGCTATCTGTGCTCGGGTGCGCTTGCGTGGTTTAAATGGAGCATAAATATCCTCCAAGATATTAGCATCATAACATTCTTCAATTTTAGATGCCAAATCGTCGGTCAATTTATCGGCTTCCTTAATTGTTGCCAAGATATATTCCTTGCGCTTCATCAACTCGCGCATGGCATTGATTTCGTTGGAAATAGCCAAAATTGCTACTTCATCAAGTGAGCCGGTTACTTCTTTGCGATAGCGAGCAATAAATGGAATAGTTGCACCATCGTCAAGTAACTTAATTGTCGCTTGAACAACCGATTCAGGTATATTCAAGCGAGTGCTTATTATCTTGAAAATTTTAGTCTCCATCTACTTGGATTTGCGTAGTGTAATGACAGTTATTTCGGGGGTAGCACCGATACGCATGGGCATACCGACAGCGCCAAGCCCAATATTTACGTATAAATTTTGCTCCTTATCATCGCTATAATGTCCGCCCCATGTCTTGTATCGGAATACACCCGGGGAATAGCCAAACAACTCTATTTGCATAGCGTGAGTGTGGCCCGACAATGTCAAAGCGATGTTAGATTTTAAATTATCTGAAATACTATCAACCCAATGAGCCGGATTGTGAGTCATTAAAATTTTGACATGGCTGTCATCAATTGAAGGATAAGCTTTAGCCAAACTTCCATAAACGGGGAACGGTTTATCGCCCACATTTTCAACGCCAATCAATGCTATTGAGTCATTATCGCGGTGCAACCATTTTGTCTCGTTGAGCAATAAAGTCCAACCCATATCCTTCTGAATTTTAGCCAATTCAT
Organism: uncultured Bacteroides sp.; assembly: GCA_964436925.1. Lineage (GTDB taxonomy): Bacteria > Bacteroidota > Bacteroidia > Bacteroidales > Muribaculaceae > CAG-873. The sequence continues at coordinate 7,732 of CAYTFG010000046.1, forward strand.
TGTTATTGGCAATGCGGTCCTCAGGCGTTTCCCAATCACTGTAATCGCCATAATCATGATTACCGAGAATTGAATAGACGCCGTCAGGAGCGCTCAATCGTGATAGCGGTTTGATAAATGGCTTTATTTCATCAGTTCGACGATTAACGATATCGCCGGTAAATAATATCACATCAGCACCGACAGCATTTATGCGGTCAACGACTTCACTGACAAATGCGGTATCATTTCCATAGGTACCCACATGAAAATCAGAAAATTGCGCCATGCGATAGCCATCAAATTCTTCGGGCAAATTATCAACTTCTACAACAAGCTCCCTGACCTGAGTATTGAAACGATTAATCAAGGCACCCCACCACATCAGCACAAAAACAATGAGCGACAACGCCACTCCAAACCATGTGAACGGTTTAATGGGCTTGCGATGCCACAACTGCGGAATTTTACCTATCGCATCAAAAATGACGAATAAAAACTTGGGCAAATAAAACGCCAAGTATGTGTATAGCAGCCACATGACACACAACAACTCGGAATTTTCGCCCGAGCGTTTGGGCATACACATTGCCACTACCAACACGACAGCTAATACTATAGCTGCTATTTTATGGGTTTTAAGCCATAACTTAGATACCTTTTGTCGCTTTAAAGCTCGATAGATATACCAATCAAGACCTATACCGACAAATAGAACTGCGATTATAGGGCCTAAAAAAAATCTCATTTTTAGATTAATATATATTTATAGCTACTTAACATCAGTCAAATGCAATTTGTTCTTCAGCGGATTGGCATACATTTCCAGCATCTTGTGACGCATAAATTGGAGTTCTTCCTCGGTAACGTCACCAATAGCTTCAACAGCACGATTGAGCTGAGTTGCCAAATATGCATCAAACTTTTCAACGTCATCGGCTGTATATTTTTCCACAAAACGTTGAGTACCTTCGACGTGATCAAATGCGATATAATTGCAAGGGAATATGCAATAATTGCGGTGAATAGCATGGTCAATCAATTGCGATGCTTCATGCACGATTTCAGCACGATTTTCAGTTTCACTTTGATTTATCATCGGGGTGATACATGGTGTTGCTTGGAAATGGATACGGCCTTTAAATTGAAGAATACCTGTCTCCATTGAGAACAAATCATCACGCTGTGATTTCTTGAATTCCGGGTCACGTTTTTTCATCAAAAATTCGCAAGCCTTGAGATAGTCATTCGGGTCAAATTCATAAGAAATTGATACCGGCAATAAATTACAACCTGCGATATTTTCTTTATAACTCTCACCATTAGAGAGAGATAACATCTTCACAAGTGATTCTTGAGTGAAGTCGTTAGAATCTTTTGTTCGGCCTTGACGTTGAGCAATCCACACTGAACGTTTCTTAACGCCGATAGCATAATGGATATAAGCTGACAAGTGTTTTGCAACCTCAAGCGCTTCAACCACTTTAGTGTCACGTTTTACAACAAATGAGCCGTTTAGCTTAACCAAATCGGTAATCCAATCCATGATAAGGAGGTTATTACCGATGGCCACCTCACATGTAGGCATATTATGACGAATGAAGTTCAAATTCAAGAATGAAGCATCAAGCACGATGTCGCGGTGATTAGTGATAAACGTGTAACATTCACCGGGCTTAATATTTTCAAAGCCACCCATTGTCAATCCTGAAGTAGTGGTCTTAACGAGCATTTCGAGAAATGACGCCATAACTTGAGTGTGGAATTGGTCTCGAGACTTCACCTTCAACAAGTTATCGGTAAATTCTTGCCAATTTACATCGGGCATAACCCAACGCACGGCATGTTCAAATCCCGGTTCTTTCACTAGAGCTGCAATTTTTTCGGGAAACAGCTCATCGCTATACGGCGCTATATCGCTAAAGTCTGCACCGTCAATATGTTGTTCATATATATCTGACATTATCGTAGGGGTTGTTTTTATTCACATCACAAAATTAACAATTTTCACTGAAAATGCCTAAAGTAATTGCTTGTTTTGATGATATTTGTGAGATTTGTAACGCATCCAAAGTCTTTATTTACACTTTATATTTCAAATTTAAAGTTAACATTTCTATTTTGTGGTATCAACATTCTCGTTATAAACTCTCCATCGTTCAATCATTGAAGTCATATCGTTGGGCACTTCCGAGGTAAAAAACATCTCTTCACCTGTCTCGGGATGTACAAAGCCAAGGGTGCGAGCATGCAATGCTTGTCGTGGACATATTTCAAAACAATTTGCAACAAATTGTTTGTATTTCCCGGTATTTACGCCTCTCAAAATTTGGTCACCGCCATATCTTGAGTCGTTGAGCAACGGATGGCCGATATACTTCATGTGTACACGAATTTGGTGGGTACGACCTGTCTCCAATACACACTTAACGACTGAAACGTGGCCTAAATCTTCAATTACTTGATAGTGAGTAACAGCATGTTTGCCTTGGCTTCCATCGGGGAACACAGCCATCTGTAATCTATCTTTCAATGAACGGCCGATATTTCCTTCAATGCGCCCGACTTTAGGCTCAGGACAGCCCCACACCACTGCCACATATTCGCGTTTAGTGGTTTTATTGAAGAACTGCTTGCCCAAATGAGTCTTTGCATCAGGCGTTTTTGCCACCACCAACAATCCTGATGTATCCTTGTCAATGCGGTGGACAAGCCCCATGCGAGGGTCATTCACGTCATAGTCAGGATTATCCTTGAAATGATAAGCAAGCGCATTTACCAAGGTTCCGCTATAATTGCCATGTCCGGGGTGTACAACCAAGCCCGGCGGCTTGTTTACAACCAGCAGACTTGCGTCTTCATAAACGATATCAAGCGGAATGTTTTCGGGAATAATTTCCAGCTCATATTTTGGTCGGTCCATCACTATCGTAACCACGTCAAGCGGCTTAACGCGATAGTTGGATTTTACGGCTTTTCCATTCACGAGAATACATCCGGCATCAGCAGCCTGCTGAATGCGATTGCGCGATGATTTCTCCATACGCGCAACAAGGAACTTGTCAACACGCAAGAGTGTCTGACCTTTATCGGCTACAAATCTGAAATGCTCATACATTTCACCGTCACCCGAAGTATCAACTTCAGACAACTCGTCTATATCAAGGTCTTCATCTATTTGGTTATTCTCATTCATTTGATTTAGAATCATTTGTTTCTTCAACAGTTCCATCTTCGCCCACTACTTCATCTTCGCCTACTGATTCTTTCACGACAGTTCCCACTTCGAGAACAATTGCAGAAGTAACCGGAATTGTAGAGCCAACATGGATGGGCTTACCATTGGACATTGCACCTTCCACGAGGTCATCATACTCGGACGGACGCTTAACGATGCGGATATTCTTAATGCCCAATGCTTCAAGATAAGTGATTGATTGACGAGAAGAGACGCCGGTAATCGGGGCTCTCACTGTCACCATTTTGGGTGAGAAAGCGTTTATTGTCACATAAACAACACGGCCCGGTTTTACAGTTGAATTAGCACGTGGCCAAGAGTCAACGACTGTGCCGGGAGCGGTTTTATCGTCGTAAATAGAGTCGGAAATTTCTATATCAAGACCGGCATCGTCCAAAATACCGATAGCCGACTCATAAGGCATATTTTTTACATCAGGCACAACTGCAGTGCGACCATGTTCGGTCCAAATATCCAAAAAGAACATTACAAACATTACGAGAAACGTGCCGACAAGAGCTATCAGCACAATGTGGCTAATGATTAAATGCTTTCTATAGAATCGATGCAATGCACTATTGTTTTCAATATTTTTCTTTGAGGCCATGTTTTAGTTATATTTTAATGCAAAGCTACAAAAAAACGTCGTAACAACCGAATAAAATACAAAGAATAAAATTTCAAACTAACCTTTCTTGCATACATTGAGAAGATTTCATAATTTTGCTTCACATTTTTTCAAGATTACAAATTCCTATGATTGAATATATAACAGGCAAAATTGCTGACTTAACACCGACATACGTTATCGTTGAGACTACAGGAATCGGCTATTTTTTGAATATATCTCTTCAGACCTATACTGCGCTTCAAAATCAAGCGACAGCAAAATTATTGGTTCATGAGGCGATACGCGAAGACGCGTACACGCTTTATGGTTTTGCGACTGAAGCCGAGCGTTCAGCATTTCAGTTACTTTTGGGGGTAAGTGGCGTTGGAGCAGCTAGTGCCCGACTGATTTTATCAACAATTCGGACTGCCGAATTGGAGGCAATTATTGCTTCAGGCAATCACGAGAAGTTAAAAACAGTTAAAGGCATAGGTGCAAAGACTGCACAACGTATAATTGTGGACCTCCGCGATAAAATAAAAACCACATCGGATACGTTATTATTACAGTCGGCATCGGCATCTAATGAACTCTTTGATGAAGCTCTAGCCGCAATGATTATGCTTGGTTTTGCAAAACCTGCTGCAACAAAAGCACTTAAAGCGGTTTTCAACGACAATCCAAGCACAACTGTAGAGCAAGCAATCAAGAAAGCACTATCAATGCTTTAATGCGATTTTATTAGAGCTGAATTTAAGTGCCGCGCTAAAAATTTTTAATGAGATATCCTTCCAAGCATCATATTAAGCGCAAACGAACATTTATATTTTTGACAGTGAGCATTTTAATGATAATGTTCACGCTACCTTCGTTGCTCGCTTCCAAACAAATTTTCAACCCCACAATCACACCTCCGCCACCCGCTTCTACTCCGGTTTCGGAGGAAAAGTCAGCCGATTCAATAGGTATGCTATTTCCGGTGCAACAAACTGTGCCACAGGGGTATGACCAGTTATTACAAGATAATTCATCGGCCGATTTAAATACTCCGGCCAATATCACCAGTGTCGTTGAATTTGACCCGGAAACAGGGTGCTACATAGTTCACACTCGTCTTGGTGATACCGATATTGCCACACCGTTCATGCTCACCGAGAGCCAATACAACAACTGGCAGCTGCGGAAATCAATGCAAGAATATTACCGTCAACGCAACTTGGAGGCTATGCAAGGTAATGAAAAAGAGCCTTTTAATGTCTTTGACATGAATTTTGCGCTGGGCCCGTTGGAAAAGATATTTGGTCCGGGCGGTGTTCAATTGAAAACTCAAGGTTCGGTGCAAGTGTCAATGGGTATCAAGTCAAACAAGACCGATAACCCGTCATTGTCACTATCGGCACGCCGAAAAACATATTTTGACTTCGACCAAAAAATTCAAGCGACAATTGCAGCAAGTGTTGGTGACAGGATGAAATTCAACATGACTTACAACACCAATGCGACGTTTGATTTTGACTCTAAAAATCTGAAGCTCAACTATGAAGGCAAAGAAGATGATATTGTGAAGTCAATCGAAGCCGGTAATGTTTCAATGACCACGGGGTCATCACTCATTCGCGGTAGCACTGCACTTTTTGGTATCAAGAGTAAATTGCAATTTGGTAAACTCACAGCGACAGCACTTATCTCGCAACAAAATTCAGAGACAAAGACTGTCAGCACTAAAGGTGGCGTGCAAACCACTGATTTTGAAATAAATGCTGATGAATATGACCAAAACAGGCACTTCTTTTTATCACATTTTTTCCGTGATAACTATGACAAATTTGCCTCTAAGTTACCATACGTGTCAAGCGGTGTACAGGTTACACGCATTGAGGTGTGGGTAACCAATAAATCAAGCAATTACAATCAATCACGCAACCTTGTAGCGTTTATGGATTTGGGCGAGAGCAGTGTTCTTGCAAACAGCCATTGGGTACCAAACGGAGCGCAAGCCAATCCGTCAAACAGTTCTAACAACCTTCTCACGACAATCAAGAATGACTATCCCGAAGCTCGTAGTATCAGCTCAGTAACACAGGCATTGCAACCACTTGAAGCCTACGGGTTTACAGGTGGGCAAGACTATGAGAAAGTTGAAAGTGCGCGACTCTTATCTTCAAGTGAATACACTCTAAACTCATCACTGGGATATATCTCAATCAAAAGTGCGCTGAATGCAGATGAAGTGCTGGCAGTGGCTTATGAATACACCTATGGCGGACAAGTGTATCAAGTGGGTGAATTTTCAAGCGATATCTCATCAAGCAATCAATCGCTATACGTGAAAATGCTGAAATCCACCACAGTAGCTCCAAAACTTCCAATGTGGGACCTCATGATGAAAAACGTGTACTCCCTTGGAGCTTACCAAGTGCAAAAGTCAAATTTCAAGCTAAATATCAAGTATTTAAGCGATACTACCGGTACTAAAATCAATTATTTGCCGATACCCGGACTTAATGACCAATCAATTCTTCAAGTGATGAATCTTGACCGACTTGATTCCAATGAAGAAAGCAATCCTGACGGATTCTTTGACTTTATTGAAGGCTATACGGTCATATCATCTACAGGCAAAATTATATTCCCGGTTGTTGAACCATTTGGCTCGCACTTGAGGGAAAAGATTAATAACCCGACAATAGCCGACCAGTATGTGTATCAAGAGCTTTATGACTCGACACTCGTTGTGGCTCGACAATTTGCCGACAAAAACAAATTTGTCCTCACCGGTGAGTATCAAGCTTCGTCGGGCTCACAAATCAGGCTAAATGCCATGAATGTGCCTCGAGGTTCAGTGGTTGTCACGGCCGGAGGTGTGACACTTACTGAAAACAGCGATTACACCGTCGATTATTCGATGGGTATCGTCACAATTACCAACCAAAGCATCATTGATTCAGGGCAAAGTGTATCAGTATCACTTGAAAATCAATCACTTTTCTCGACACAGCGCAAGACGCTTCTAGGATTGGACTTGCAATATGCTTTCAATAAGAATTTGAATGTGGGAGCCACCATTCTGCATTATGGAGAAAAAGCGCTTACCGAGAAAGTCTCCATCGGAGATGAGGTTATCAACAACTCAATATTCGGCTTTAATATGTCATGGAATCAAGACTTTATGTGGTTGACCAACCTCTTGAACAAGATTCCGACAGTTAACGCCACCCAGCCGTCACGCATCAACATGACAGCAGAATATGCGCAATTAGTGCCTCACAAACAGAAATCAGGGTCCAATCAAGGCTCATCCTATGTTGACGACTTTGAATCATCACAATCGAGCATAGACTTGCGCTCGCCCTACTCTTGGTTCTTAGCATCAACACCTTATGAAACAGG
>CAYTFG010000047.1:0-14759 GCA_964436925.1 uncultured Bacteroides sp.
AAAAAACCGGAGCAGCTTGCACCGCTCCGGTAAAATCATGTGTATTTTTATGGCAATTTAGGTAGTCTGATTTTGAAATAATTTCATCCAATTTTATTCTAGACGCAAATTGTAATTATTACAATCTAATTGTTTTACAAATTTAGGTTAATTTATCTACATGTGCAACTTTATGATTTAAAAAGATTCATAACCATTTTGAATTAAGCTAAATTAACCCCATTAACTTTTCTGATAGATATTGATTTAACACTAACCCTTTCTCCGATTTTTATTCCTTCATTTTGCGGTTAATCTGCCTATTTTTCGCTTTTATTGTCCTATTTTTCCCATATCGACCAATAACGTTTTTAAAGTTAATTGCTTTGGTGTAATTTTGTGTTGCTAATGAACTTATACAACCTCTTAGCGGTTATAATTCAACACATTATTTTTAATTATACCCCTTATGATAAAGCGCGCTATATTAATGTTTTTCGCCCTGGCTTGCACTTTCCAGCTCATCGAAGCTCAATCTTCGATGGTCTCTCTCGATTCTTGCCGTGCCATGGCGATTCGCAACAATAAAGAGTTACTGATTTCGCGTGAGCGCATCAAAAGCGCCGATTACCGCAAACGTGAAGCTTTTGCCGCATATCTCCCCGCAATCGACTTCGCCGGCGGTTACCTCTATAACTCCAAAGATATTTCGGTCTTTTCTGAGGACCAATACCTCCCCGTCAAGACTTTCAATCTCGAAAAAGGCGAATATGAGTTCAACCTTGTCGCAAATCCCGCTACCGGGCTCCCCATCCAGACTGCCGACGGCTCTTACGTACCCTCCCAAGTCGCCCTGATGCCCAAGGAAGCGCTCCAATATGACATCCACAACGTCTTTTTCGGCGCGGTTACTCTCACCCAGCCGGTTTACATGGGCGGCAAAATCATCGCCATGAACCGCATCACCCACTATGCCGAACAGCTCGCTCAGGCTCAGCACAACAGCGAAGTCCAAAACGTCATCTACGCCGTTGATGCCGCATATTGGCAAGTAGTTTCTCTCAAAGCCAAATACAAATTGGCACAATCCTATGTCTCCCTCCTCAAAGACCTTTCTCATAACGTTGACCTAATGCTCGAGCAAGGCGTGGCCACTCGCAGCGACCAACTCAGCGTCAACGTCAAGCTAAACTCCGCCGAAGTCGACCTCACTAAGGTCGAAAACGGCCTCGTCCTTTCCCGCATGGCTTTAGCTCAAGTCTGCGGCCTCCCCGTGAATACAATTCTGACACTTGCCGACGAGGACAAGAATGTTGTTGACCCCGCCAATATGCCCGCCACTTCCTACAACATGGACCAAGTCTTTGACCAACGTCAAGACATCAAGGCCCTGCAACTCGGCATCGACATTTTGGGACAGAAAAAGCAAGTCGCTAAATCTGAAATGCTCCCTAATGTCGCTCTCATTGGCTCTTACACATTCTCTACCCCTAACATGTTTAATGGCTTTTCAAAACATGTTAGCGGGATGTTCTCCGTTGGTGCTATGGTATCTATCCCCATTTGGCACTGGGGTGGAAATTACTATAAATACAAGCAAGCCGAGAGCGACGTCACCATCATGAAACTCCAGATGCAAGACGTCCGCGAGAAAGTCGAGCTCCAAGTGAGCCAAGCTTCATTCAAGGCACAAGAAGCCATCAAGACCTATCGCACTACTCAGACTAACATTGAAAAAGCCAACGAAAACCTCCGCCAAGCTACACTCTCTTTCCACGAAGGCGTCGCCACAACCGACAACGTCATGGAAGCGCAAACCGCTTGGCTCAAGGCTAACTCTGAAAACGTTGACGCCATGATTGACGTCCACCTCTGTGACACTTATCTAAGCAAAGTCCTTGGCACTTTACCTTACTAGCAAAAAAAACTACAATAACTCATATGGCAACTGAACAAGTTAACAAGCAAGAAAAAACCGAGCGTTCACTACTAGCCGTCATGGCTGTCGTTATCCTCGTTATTGCCGCTATCGCTATAGCCGGATTCGTTTTTATGACACCTCCCAAGGAAATTATCCAGGGACAAGCTGAAGGCACCACTGTGCGCATCTCCGGTAAGCTAATGGGACGTGTCGCTGATTTCTATGTCCAAGAAGGTGACACCGTCAAAGCCGGCGACACCCTCGTGTGCATCCATTCTTCTTTGACTGAGGCCAAGTTGACCGAAGTTGAAGCTATGCAGAACGTCGCTCGCGCTCAAGACAAGAAAGTCGATGCCGGAACACGTTCTCAAATCATCCAAGCCGCTGCCGATTTGGTCGAACAAGCCAAGGCCGCCGCTACAATTACACGCAAAACCTATGAGCGAATGGAATCGCTCTACAAACAAGGCGTTATCAGCGAGCAAAAACGCGATGAAGCCAAGGCCGCCTATGACGCCGCCGTCGCTTCTCAACACGCTGCCGAGAGCCAACTCTCGCTCGCTCGCCAAGGCGCCCAATCCGAGGATAAACAAGCCGCATCTGCCCTCGTAACCGCTGCCGGTGGCGGTGTTAGCCAAGTGAAGGCCGTCCTTGAAGACGCTTACCTTGTCGCTCCCGCCGACGGTACAATTGACCAGATTTATCCCGAACTTGGCGAACTAGTTGCTGCCGGCGCTCCCATCATGACGCTCCTCCGTGACGACCGTTACGTCATTTTCAACGTCCGCGAGACTATGCTCAAAGACTTCACCATTGGCGCCGAACTCCCCGTTTATATTCCCGCTCTTGACCGCGAAGTTAACGTCAAGATTTACTACGTTCGCGACATGGGCTCTTATGCCACTTGGCGCGCTACAAAGAGCACCGGCGAATGGGACAGCCGCACTTTCCAAGTCAAAGCCCGTCCCACCGAGACTGTCAAAGACCTCCGTCCAGGCATGACTATTGTTTACCGCAAATAATTACCCCCAACGATTTTTCATGAATAAGCTCACACCCATCATTGACTCTCTCATCCTTGGCATCAAAACCATGGCCTCACGCAAACTATACATTTGTGCCATGATTTTCGTGCCCATTGGCTGTGCGCTGTTCTTCTTGTCACTGTTGGCTCCGGGACTTCCCATCGATGTCCCCACGGGAGTTGTGGACATGGACCACTCCTCAATGTCACGCAGTATGATTCGCTCGCTCGATGCCGAGGAAGTTATTGAGATTACCGATGATTACGAAAGCTATTCCCAAGCCATGGCTGCCATTCGCCGTGGCGAGATTTACGGCTTCTACGTTATCCCCGTCGATTTCCAAGCCGACGCGCTCTCCGGTCGCACCCCCACAATCTCATTCTTCTCCAACATGACCTATTACATCCCCGGCACCCTTTCCTACAAGGGCTTCAAAACCATTGCCGTTTCTACTGCCGGAGCAATCGTCAAGACCACGCTCGTCTCCTCCGGTGCCACCGACGCTCAAGCCGGCGTCACCGTTCAACCCATGGTCGTTGACACTCACCCCATTGGCAACCCTTGGACCAATTATGGCTATTATCTCTGCCCGTCTTTCGTCTCCGGCGCTATAATGCTTATGGTCCTCCTCATGACTATCCACTCCATTACTATTGAGATTAAGCACAACACTTCTCGCCGTTGGCTCTCGGTAGCTCATGGCTCAATGATTACGGCGCTTTTCGGCAAATTATTCCCTCAAACCGTCGTATTCTCCATCGTGGGCATCTTCATTGACGTCTTGTTCTTCAAGTTCAATCATTTCCCGCTCAACGGTAGCCATGCTGCGCTCATCTTCGCAATGATTCTCCTCGTCGTTGCCACTCAGTCATTTGGCGTATTCATTGCAAGTGTTTTGCCAAACCCTCGTTTGGCGCTCTCTTGTGCCGCTCTTTTGGGTATCCTGACATTCTCTATTGCCGGATTCTCCTATCCCGTGGAGAGTATGTACCCCGCCATCAGCATCTTCGCCTACATTCTCCCCGTGCGCTACTATTTCTTGATTTACATCAACTCTGCGCTCAATGGCTTTGATGTGTTCTATGCGCGATATTATTTCGCCGCTCTGCTCGTCTTTCCTTTCGTCGCTTTCACCCTCTTGTGGCGCTTGAAAAAGGCGTGCCTTAACCCCGTTTATGTTCCGTAATCTATGGCTCTTTTCAAATACATATTAAATTGGCTCAATGACCTCAAGAACGTTTTCCGCCACGAGTGGTCTACCGTCTTGAGCGACATGGGTGTGCTCATTTTCTTCATTTTCCTCCCGCTCGCTTACCCCATAGTTTACACGCTTATCTACAACCCCGAAGTTGTGGAAGATATGCCCTTTGCTGTTGTTGATAACTGCCGTTCGGTTGAGAGTCGCCACCTCGTTCTCAATGCCGATGCTACCCCGGCCATGAAACTTGCCGGTTATGCCTCTGACATGGCACAAGCTCGTCAATGGATGGCTCAAGGTAAAGTCTTCGGTATTATGGAGATTCCTTGCGACTACTCCCAACTCCTCATGAACAACGAGCAAGCTGTCGTCCCTTTCTATTGCGACATGAGCCTCATGTTGCGATACCGCAACTTCCTCTCGGCCCTCACTGACCTCCAGATGCAGGCCATTGGCGAGCAAACACTGCGCAAAGTCCAAGACTATGGAGCTACAGGTCTGGTTACCTCCCTCCCCGTCAACTCTGAAGCGCATTTCATGGGCGATATCTCTCAAGGCTTTGCCTCGTTTGTTATCCCCGGAATTGTCATTCTTATTTTGCAGCAGAGCATGATTCTTGGGATTACCATGCTCGCCGGTACCGCTGCCGAGCGTCGTCGACGCAACCGTGGTATTGACCCCCTTGCCGTCAAAGCTTCAGCTTCGGCTACTATCTGGGGTAAAGCACTATGTTACACCATTTTTTACATCCCCTTGACGATTTATATCCTCCATTTCATCCCGGTGATGTTTGATTTGCCCCACATTGGTGCTCCCTCTGATTACTTGCTATTCGCTTTCCCTTTACTCCTAGGCTCGGCTTTTGTTGGGCTCACAATTGGAGCCCTTTGTCGCGAACGCGAGGACTCGTTCCTCTTGTTTGTTTTCACTTCGGTGATTTTCCTCTTCCTCTCGGGCCTATCTTGGCCGCGTATCGCCATGAATACGCTCTGCAAGGCCATCGGCTCTATCATCCCATCTACTTGGGCTGTCGACGGGTTTATACGCATCAATTCTAACGCCGCGACTCTCGCCGATACGTCATTCCAGTTCTCCGCTTTGTGGGTGCTTGTTGTGTTCTACATGATTACAGCCTACATCCTTCAACGTTGGTACTACCGCAGCGCTCGTTAACGTCTCTGCGCTACTCTGCCTCCATTCCCGGATTGATAAAGTACAGATTGCTTCGTGCTCGTGAAACTGCCGTGTACAGCCATCGGTAAAACTCCATGCCGTATGCGTCGGGCGATATGTAACTCATGTCCACAAACACATTTTGCCACTGTCCGCCTTGCGCCTTGTGGCAAGTCACTGCGTAGGCATATTTCATCTGCAACGCATTAAAATAGGGGTTCTGTTTCAGCGCTTTCAAGTCCCCGTTGAGCTCCTTCATCAACCGTGTGTACAATTCTGCCGTACGTTCTGCCGTAAGGCCCGGAGTATCGTTGCTCAGCGTCTCCATGAATATCTTCGCTTCAAATTCCACGTCGCGGTCGGGCATCGCCAGCATCACGTCGGCAAAATAATACCCATATTTCGCCTCCATCCCAAAGACCTTCACCACTTCCACTACATCACCGTTGGCTATGAAGTCGAGGCCCTTAACCTTGCTGCTCCAGTAATAGTTGTTCTTTGACACCAATAGAAGCTCTCCTGCCGTCAATTCAGTCTCCCGATAGAGAATGTTACCTCTGATGGCGAGATTGAAGTCTGACGCCCGTTTATTTGACCGTGTGATTAATATCGTCTCGTTTATCCCGTCTCGATTATACGCCGTGTCAAGCATCTCGGCAAGGTCTTCCCCCGGAACAACTTTCACGTCGCTAAATTTCTCGGTAAACAACCTCGGCATCGGCAATTGCTCCATTTGCATTGCCCTTCTCAGCCATGTCGCATTATATAGTATCCCTGACCGTGCTTTCTGTCTCACCGTCTCGGTCAACGTCACGCGGGTTACTTTCAGCCCAAATGTCTTCAACACGTTCACATTCATCGCCGGTGAAAATGGACACCCCACCGGTGGCAACTGCGCCGTGTCGCCCAGCAATATCAGCCTGCAATTATCCCCTGAATACACATAGTGTATCAAGTCCTCCAGCAAGCTGTTGCCACGCTCGTCGCCTCCGCCTATCATTGACGCCTCGTCTATGATAAACACTGCGTTTGAATATTTATTCTCGACAATTCCCACCGTCGTTGAGCTGTCTCCGAGGCCCGGATGACGGTATATCCTTCGGTGTATCGTGTAGGCCGGGTGATTGGCGTATGCTCCAAACACTTTTGCTGCACGTCCCGTCGGTGCCATCAATATTGCCGGAATATGAAGTTCCGTTAATGTCTTTACCAGCGCTCCGGTCAATGACGTCTTTCCCGTTCCCGCATACCCGTTCAGCAAGAACACACGCTCTTGTCTGTCGGGTGGCAAACAAAATCGTGCCAGCGCCGCAATGACCTGCAATTGCTGGTCATTGGGCTCGTATGGCAAGTTCATTAATATCCTTTGTGCTAGTTCAAGACTTTCCATCTTTGCTATTCTTTTTTCATTGGTGTGGGGTCGGTTCCCTTTGAACGTGTCACAAACCACACTCCCACAAATATCAACAGTGTCGCTAATATCTTCACTATCCCAAATTCAGCCAATCCCATTATCGCCGCCAGCAAGGCCGCCGTTATCGGCTGAAAATATGTGTACATTGACACTACTGTCGGTCGCAGATTCTGTTGCGCAAATGGTATCAACAGATAGCTTATAAACGTCGCCAGCGTGATTATATACGCCAGTGACAAGTAATCGCTCATTGTCAACATCTTCCACTGCACGGCAGCTACATATCCACTGCATGGCAGCACATACGTTACCGTCGAACAGATAAACATCCATTTCATCAACGTGAACGGCGCATACCGCGTGATTATATCCTTAAACAGCACATAATACAGTGCTGCACATAGTTGCGCTCCCAGGCACATTGCGTCGCCCAGCATCGGATTGCTCGCTGTCGACGTCCCGTGGCTCCCGCTGAACGCCAATATCAGCGCTCCGCTCAGTCCTGTCACTACGCCCACTACCTTCAATCCTGTGATTGGTTGCGCTATAAATATCGCCGCACATATCATCGTGAACACCGGTGTCAACGTGCTCATTACCGATGAATCTATGGGCGTTGTAAATCCTAATCCCAATATATACAACCCTTGGTTCATTGATATCATCAAGATTGACATCATCAATATTTTCCAACGGTCTTTGGGCTCTATCTTTTCTTTTGGGGCTATACTTGATGGCAATATAAATGAAAGTATGATAAAGAGGATAGCTCCTCCGGCTATACGCATTGCCGAAAGAGCTATAGGAGTTATTGCGCCCGTGAGCAACACACCTTTAACGATTGGCGACATTCCCCCCCACACCATGTTGGCAAACAACATGGCGCCGTGTGCCATCACTCGTCTATTGGCAGTTACTTTTTGAGGCTCCATTCATATCCGTCCTTTGTATCCTTTACTTCAAATCCGATTGCTGATAAACGGTCGCGTATCAAGTCGCAAGTCGCCCAGTCTTTCTTTGCTTTGGCTTCTTTGCGCATGTCGAGCAACAAGTTTACTGCTTCCTCAAATGGACGCAATGCGCTTGATTCGCCGCCACCTTGAACCATATCGGTCTTTACGCCCAAGATTTCTACCAAGAAGGTATCCATCACGTGCTTCAATGTCTCGATATCTTCAGCGGTTGCAGTGGCCTTGCCGTCATTCACTTGATTGATGATGCGGCATGCGTCAAACAACACTGCGATTACAACCGGTGTATTCAAGTCATCATCCATAGCCTCATAGCAACGCTTCTCGAGGTCGCTCACGTCTACTGTTGATGCTGCCGATGCTGTCAACCCTTGTAGGCGCTTGTAGCCTTCCAGCATACGTTGCAATGCCTTCTCCGACGCTTGCAATGCCTCATTACTGAAATCTACTGTGCCGCGATAATGTGCTTGTAGAATGAAGAATCTGATGGTCATTGGCGAATATGCTTGTGTTAGCAATTCGTGCTTACCGGTGAAAAATTCCTCCAAGGTGATAAAGTTGCCCAATGATTTGCCCATCTTTTTACCATTGATGGTTATCATGTTGTTGTGCATCCAGTATTTTACTGTCTCACAGCCATTATGAGCCACTGATTGAGCTATCTCACATTCATGGTGCGGGAACTTCAAGTCCATGCCGCCTCCGTGGATGTCAAACTTTTGTCCTAAATATTTTTCGCTCATTGTTGAGCATTCCAAGTGCCATCCGGGGAATCCTTCGCTCCATGGTGACGGCCAGTGCATGATATGCTCGGGTGCTGCCTTTTTCCACAATGCAAAGTCTGCCGGATTATGCTTCTCGCTTTGTCCGTCTAGCTCGCGAGTTGTTGCTAGTAATTCGTCGATATTACGGCCTGATAACTTTCCGTAGCCATATTCTTTATTGAACTTGGGCACGTCAAAGTAAACTGACCCTTCGCTGATATACGCATATCCGCTCTCCAATATCTTCTTCACATACTCGATTTGCTCGATGATGTGTCCTGACGCATGCGGCTCGATTGAAGGCGGTAACACATTCAACTCTTCCATCGCCTTGTGATAGCGATTTAGATAATATTGCACAACTTCCATGGGCTCTAGTTGCTCTAGACGTGCCTTCTTTGCGATTTTATCTTCGCCTTCATCGGCGTCATGTTCCAGGTGGCCTACATCTGTGATATTTCTTACATAGCGCACTTTATAGCCTAGGTGTTGCAAATAACGATACAGTATGTCAAAGGTTATTGCCGGACGTGCATGGCCCAAGTGACCATCGCCGTATACTGTTGGCCCGCACACATACATGCCCACTCTTCCCTCATGCAAGGGCACAAAGGTCTCTTTGTTGCGTGACAACGAGTTGTAAATTGTGAGGTTATTATCTTTCATAGAAAAGTTATTACTGTTGTGTTTATTTTATGCTGAATGAAGGTGGCCACAAACTCCGTTCATGACTCACCTTCGTTGTTTTTTCTTTTATTCCTGTTGAGGCTTTCCCTTACGCCATGAATGGGTTGGGGATATCTTCACCGTTGTTACCGCTTTGTGGATTGTTCTTCGGTGTGATTTGCTTGATTTCGCCAAACATTGCCTCATATTTTGCTAGATTGTCGCGCAATGCAAAGAGGAAGTTCTTTGCGTTTTCAGGGGTCATGATGATGCGGCTTTGCAACAATGCTTGGGGCATACCCGGTGATACTGCGATGAAATCTAGGAAGAAGTCATTTGATGAGTGTGTGATGAATGCTAGATTTGAATAGTGACCCTTTGCGGTATCGGGATTCATATCTACTTTTATCTCTTTCTTTTGATTTTGATCTGCCATAATTGTATAGGTTTATAAGATTTTGTTATTAGGTTATTTATTAAAAGTGATTTCGTTATTGTTTGTCCCGTTGGTGTTATCCATTTGGACTTTAAAGCCTTTATATTTCTCGTTTCCGATAAGTGATGACACATTCACCGAGGCATATATCGAGTTTACTGTCCCGCCTGCTATTGAGTCGGGCTCATATATCATGTGTATCACCGGATATTCGTCTTCAAGCGTCTTGCTGTCCACTGTAAACGCTAGCGTGTCCGGTTCGCTCACATAGTAAACTTTCCCGTGATAATTTAGGTAATCGCCTGTCCTCCACATTGATAACAGATATGTCGATGATGTCTTGAAATCATCCGTTTCCTCGCTCGTTGAGGTTGTCAACTCGCTGTTTATCACTCTGATATATCCTGTAAGTTTGATTTCTCCGCTCTTCAGCAAGTCACCGTCTACAGGTAGATATCTGATGATTAATCTATCGCCGACTTCATACTTTGCCGTGCTCATCTGTATTTTTGGCGCATAGAGATGCACTGCTCCGTTATCATTATCAAGCACGTAGTCAAATGTCGCTCCACTCTCACTATCGCCCGTGAAAGTCACCATTTGATATACTGCCGACTGCGATTCGTTGTACGTTTCCTCGTCACTACATGACCATAGCATGCCCGCCGTTAACGTCAACGTCAGCATCTGAATTAATATGCTAATTCGCTTCAACATCTTCAGTCGTCTTGTTTTCTACGTTATTGATTATCTCTGTGATTATTCCATCTTGCATCTTTACTATGCGGTCGCAGTCTGCTGCCAAGTTCTCATCATGTGTTACTATCACAAACGTGAAGCCCATGTCTCTTCTCAAGTCAAAGAACAATTGATGCAATTCTCCTCGGTTTTTGCTGTCCAAGCTTCCTGACGGCTCATCGGCCAGGACTACCTTCGGATTGTTTATCAGTGCTCGTGCCACTGCTGCTCTCTGTCGCTCTCCGCCCGATAATTCCGCAGGCTTATGAGTCTTTCTTGTGCTCAACCCCAGATAGTCTATCAATTTTGCAGCCTTCGCCTCGGCTTCGCGTTTGCTGTCACCTCCTATCAAGGCGGGCAACATCACGTTTTCTATCATCGTGAACTCCGGCAATAACTGGTGAAATTGAAACACAAACCCTATGTTGCGGTTTCTGAAGCGCGACAACTTGGAATCTTTCATCTGCAATACGTTCTCTCCGTCATACTCCACTGTCCCGCCATCGGGCGCATCCAGCGTCCCCATGATTTGCAACAATGTCGTCTTTCCGGCACCACTGGGGCCCACTATCGATACTATCTCTCGGGGAACTATATCCAGCGATATTCCCTTGAGTACCTCTAGCGAATCATATCGTTTTACTATGTCGCGTATTGCTATCATTTCTTTTTCGTTTCGTTTATAGCTCTGACTTATATTGTCTCTTTACTATATAACACGTGCGAAGTTAACAATAAATTTCGACTTAATGAAATTACTTAACCCACATTTATAACAACAAAGCCCTGAATTGATGCTTTTACATCAACTCAGAGCTCTTTTCTTTACTCCTACTTGTTTTATTTCGTATATTCCACTTTGGGCTCTTTTATCCCAAGCAACTTGAGCATTTCTACCGCGTAACGGCTTCCAAGCACTCTATATGACTGCGCTGTGAAATGCAATCCGTCGCCTCTTTGCTCCAGCCCTTCCGACGAGATTACGTGCGCTGTCGCTATTTTCTGGGGCAGTTGTGCTATTATCTTGTTATGTACTCCACACGTTCCGCCTTCTTCAGTCCTTGCTACTTCGCCCGCTAATAATGGCACATTTTCTGCCTCCAGTCCCAGGTCGTTCAGCAAGTCGGTGTACACTTTGTTTACCTTGTCACACCACAGGCTGTCTCCCGTGTTGGATTCTCCCTGATGTAGCAAAATGCCTTTGATTACGCCCGATTTTTGTGCCTCTTTGGCACATTCCACCAATCTGTCGTATGGCTTATTATCATAGCTTGACATGAACGACTTGAACCAATCGGCCTCATTCGCCACCTCGGCCGGGTCATAATCCTTATCCAAATGCTCTATCTTGCATCCGCCAACGGCTACCATCACAACACCCACTGTCACTTCTTCCGGTAAATTCTCAACCATCGTGCGCCCGAAATAGTCTGCAGGTGTCAACCCGGTGTGTTCTCTCACCAATGGCGGCACTGCTGTGTACCATTCTCCTTGTGTCCTCGGTGGATTCGTGTAATTCACTGCAGCCATCACTTTGAAACGCTCGGGAACGTTTTGCTTGTCTATTGGCTCCACCTGCGCATTTCCCTCCATGTTGGACTGTCCCAGGCAAAGATAAATATAAAAATTAGGGTCTTGACCCATTGCGCTCACACTCATCACAATCGTCATTAAGGTTATTACTATTCTGTTCATTTTCTTTAGGTTATGTTTTGGAGTTATTAATCGTTGCAAAATTGCCACTTTTAATTCCCACAGCCTAATTTTTACGTTGCACAAACTTTATCCCATGTTGCAACCTTCACTTCTTCTTGAAATAATTGCTCCTGATTATCTTGTCCGACAACACATACTGCGCCTCCTCATCCTCTCTAGCCTTCCCCATCATGCTATGACCGACTCCACGCCATTCTTGTGGCTCTACGCCCATGATATCCAATATCGTCGGATATACATCCGCCTGATAGGTCTTACTTTCGACAAGCATCGTCTTTCCCGTGTTCACGGCTATAAATGCTATCGGGTGGCAATCTTTTAAGTCTTCTGATTCATGTGTCGCTTGGTCGTGGTCCGATGCAATGACTATCACCGTGTTTTCGGCCAATCCTTCATTCTGTAGCTTCCTCAAGAATATGCCCAACTGCTTGTCAAAGTATTTCAACGACTCGCAGTATTTTCGCTCAAGCGTTTCGGGTACCATCTCCTCGGTTATTTTGCCCTCAAAATGTGCCTTCGCGTCTTCAAATGGGTAGTGCATTGATATCGTCGTCAGCTCTGCATAAAATGGTCGCTCCAGCTCTTTCAACACGCCTATCGCATAGGTGAATAGTGCTGCATCTCCGCCTGTCTCTTCGGCATCTATCCCTTGTTCGGCAAAGTCTCTGATGTCATAGATATCATCATATCCATACGACTTCGATGTTGTCACATGATTCCATATCTCTTTCTTGTCCGAGATTATTTCTATTGATTGTTCTCTATTCAACGCTTCCGCTATTGAATGATACTCGTTATTGCCAAACATTAGCGCTGCACACCCCGTCGATATCGGCAACAATCCGGTGTTATATATCATCTGTCCGTCGCTCGAACCGCCGGCTTTGATTTGGGGCTCCATATTTGAGGCATAAATTGTTCCGCTTCGTCCTATTAGCATTGACAGCGTTGGCGTTAAGTCTTTTCCTCCGATAATCTTCCCTATATAGTCCGCGTTTAATGACTCTACTACGATAAATATCAAGTTCTTGTTCTCATTTCCCTTGAGTTGCAAGCCCTTACTCTCTTCTAGTCTTGACTGTGTCATTTGCTCGATTTCCTTGCGCTCCTTGGCTGTCAATTCCATCTTTTGAGACCTTATCGTGTGATACAGATTATCCACTACATAGATTGTTAACCCCTGATTGCTGATACACCATGTCTGCGTCGACCGCTCTTTACACTCGATACGTGACTTCAACAAATCTAAATACTCAATGTCATTTACCCCTACCGATTTGTAGTAACGGTAATTATGTAGCGTCGTCAACATCGTGCATCCCATGCTGAATGTCCAAGTGATGATTAAAGCTATCGTTCTCAATGTCCCGCTGAGCTCATAATTTTTATTCCCTCTCTGCTTGTACCACATCACCGTCACTGCAACGCCGGCAACGAGATATATTAAATCCTGAATTCTCAGTAGGGTAGGGACTGCTTTAAAAACCAGCCCATTATAGCTTGACGTGTCGAATATTGCATTAAACGGTATGATGTCATTCCAATACCTCATGTAGAGCACATTCGCATATAGGAAAATCGTGATTATCCAGAACCACACTGTCATCACGCCCCTCATTCGTTTCGGGCTTATCCAATAGACACTCATCAGCAGTGCTGCATCTCCCGCCGACATCTCCGGCAGGTGATACTTGTTGATGTCCAGCGTCGACAGGTAAAAACTGAATATCAGTATCATCAAGCAACCCGCTAGACCCAAGTAATAGAATATTGCGTACTTTACATTCTTCATACCGCAAAATTAATAATTCACCCTCATTCCCACCACCTTTTCCCCGCTTTTTTTACAACTCCGTTGCTACATCAAAACACGGACAAGCCTTATTTGCATACTCGCGATGCCCATGCACCTCCGCTCCCGGATACTTCCTCTGCAACTCCTTTACCAGCGCCCTCAGTGCCTCCCGCTGTTCCGCTGTTCGTGTATCCTTGGGCTGCTTCGTCTTTGCGCTCAGGCCCCCGATATAACACACACCTATCGACTCCCTGTTATGACCTCGGCAGTGAGCCCCGACTTCCGCCTCCGAGCGTCCCGTGTGCACCGACCCATCTCGATAAATCACGTAATGATAACCAATGCACCTAAATCCCCTCGCCTTATGCCAGCCATTGATATCCTCAACCGTATAATTCCTATTCTCCTCAGTTGCACTACAATGCACGATAATCTCCTTAATCCTTCTCATTTTTTCCATCTCCTTTCTTCCAAAATTCCATTTAATCTAACTCCTCCACCAATACCGCCATATCTCTTGTCCCGACGATGTTTTGCGCGTGACCTACCCGTCATGTCATCTATCTTTGCCTGGAAGGCAAATCATTTTTGAATAGCCGGTGCCAATCGGCGACTGCCGATTGTCTCCGGAACACGAACGGAACGCCCAACCACGTTGCCTGAAGGGCAACCAACTGAATCCATATCCCCCGTCGGGGATGTAGCAAGTGACGGCGTTAGCTGTCACTTGCGCATGCCGTGTAGCGGCATCATAAATCTAGCCTAGGGTGAGGGCGGCGTAGCCCCCGATACCCTAGGTAAATCACCATCAAAGCAAGAAGTGCCTTTAGGTACTTCAGGTATATGGTTGCCTTCCACCTTTTCATGCGATATACCTCCCGCCATGTCTCTTGTCCCGACGATGTTTTGCGGTACACGCAGTGTGTTCCACGCTACCTGACACTTACATCGTCGCTACCGACA
>CAYTFG010000048.1:0-14694 GCA_964436925.1 uncultured Bacteroides sp.
AGGCAAGTGCCACGGCGTGTTGCTCGGCAATGCCCACGTCAATAAATTGGCTGCCGACGGTGGCGCGACGTTCGGGGCCAAAACCGACAGCACCGGGTGTGCCTGCGGTAATAATCACCTCTTG
Source organism: uncultured Bacteroides sp. (assembly GCA_964436925.1). Classification (GTDB taxonomy): domain Bacteria; phylum Bacteroidota; class Bacteroidia; order Bacteroidales; family Muribaculaceae; genus CAG-873. Next base: position 125 of record CAYTFG010000048.1, read on the forward strand.
TCGGTTGGCTTTCAGGCGCTCAATCATGTGGTTGGCAAAAATTTCGTTGTAGTCTTCGCCTTCAAATTTAACGGTACATTCGCCAGTCACCTTGTCAAAGGGGAATCCCCAGTGGAAAGCTTCCTTGTGAGTCTCTGCGGGCTTGAAGCCTTTGCCTTTGAGGGTGCATATATGGACCACAATGGGGTGGTCAATGTCTTTCACACGTTCAAATGCCTCAACGAGCGATGCAATGTCGTTGCCGTCGGGGACATAGCAATAGTCGAGTCCCATGGCTCGGAAGAGATTGTTCTTAGCCATGCCGTTGCTCTCGCGCAACTCGCGCAGGTTGTCGTAAAGTCCGCCATGGTTTTCGGCAATCGACATATCGTTGTCGTTCACTACGATAATGAAGTTGGTGTGCATAGTGCCACCAAAGTCTAAGCCTTCAAGGGCTTCACCGCCACTGAGCGAGCCGTCACCGATGACAGCGATGACGTTCTCTTTGCCACCTTTCAAGTCGCGCCCCACGGCAAGGCCTGCAGCAAGGCTCACCGATGTTGATGTGTGGCCTATGGTGAAGAGGTCGTGTTCGCTCTCGTCGGGGTTGGTATATCCGCTCACGGCGTCATATTTGGCGGGATTGGTGAAAGCCTCGATGCGCCCTGTGAGCATTTTGTGCACATAGCTCTGGTGGGACACGTCAAATACTATCTTGTCTTTAGGGGAGTTGAACACGTGATGTAGTGCCACAATGGCTTCAACCATGCCAAGATTGGGGCCGATGTGGCCGCCGTGGTGGCTGAGCTTGTCGAGCAAAACTGCGCGCAAGTCATTGGACAATTCTGCTAATTGGCTGATAGATAATTTTTTGATGTCGGCAGGCGACGTCAATTTGTTTATATCCATGTTTTTATTGTGGTTTTTTAGTGATATTTCTGTAATACAAATTTACTAACAAATGGGCACAAAAAAAATACCAAAATTGCTTGAATTATTTCACAAATTGCTGTTTCTCATCTATTTTGCCACGCACACTTAATAGCAGCGCCCCTGCTGTAGTAGAGCAGAGGCGCAAAAATTGGTAAGTATTTGAATTAATAGAATCTAGTTGCTATTATTTCAGTTTTTCGTAGATGTATAGTTCGTGAACTTCACCGGTGTAACCTTCTTCGGTGTACGGGCCTTGGCTCATACCAAGTACGATTTGAGTACCACGGTTGTTAAGAACTACGAGGTCATCGTTAACGGGGTCGATAGCAAGACCTTCGATTTCACCGCAACGTTTGAAGTCTTCCATGCAACGATAGAGGGTGATTTCGCCTCTCATAGCGCCACCTGCGATTTTGCCTTGACGTTTAACGGGCTTGCCGTTTTCATCGAGTTTTACGCTGAACGGGGTGTCTTTAACGACTTCTTCGCCGTCAACAAGGCCGGTGTAAGGAACGGTAGTGATGTCGGCAACGTAGATGTTATCAGGGATTTGATAGAGAGATTCACCGTCATCGGCAGAGAACAACATTTTACCGTCGGCAATGAAGATACCTTGGCACCAATAAGGAGTTGGGTAGCATTGCATCTTGGTGTAGTATTTACCTGTCTCGAGGTCGTAGCAGTAAACATAACGGCTGTCAACCCAGTCAGACATCCACACCATGTTGCGTTCGCGGTCTACAGCGAGGCCTGAAACTTCAACTTGGCCTGATTCGGGAGCCCAAGGGAGGTCACGTTTCCATTTAAGGGTTTCAGCATCATAAACAGATACGGCGATGTTGTAACCACGGCCATATTCAAATTTTTCGATACCGCAGTAGATTTCACCGTTGAAGATGTCGATGTCACCAAAGTGGTTGGCGATTTCGGGGTGTTGGAACGGTTTGTCGTTCTTAGCTACCAAGTTACCTTGCTTATCATACTTGTAGATAACGCGGGTGTCGGAAACGTAGTAGTACTTGTCGTCGATTGCAATACCTTGACGTCCTGCAACGGGGAGGACTTTCTTAAGACGATATTCGTTACCAAGGTGTTGAGCATTTACAGCTGATGCTATGAAAGCAAGAAGCAAAAGACATAATAACTTCTTCATGATAAATAATTTTATTTGGTTATTATATTGATTAATTAAATAAGGATTAATTCAGATATACATTAGAATTTAAAGAGGCCCATAAGGAGGATTTGGTGGCTTGTGCCGTGAGCTTTTTCATCAGCGCCGATTTGGTCTTCCTTGTAAGCAGTCAAGAGGTAGTTGAGCTGAATCTTGACGTTAGGGATGGGTTGGTAAGTGCAACCAAGGAGTGCACGGTTGTAGTTGTTGGCACTAGCCTTGTTGAGAGCATCGTGGTACATATCCCAACGAACGATGGGGAGGAATTTACCTGCGTGGTAACCAACGAGTACATAAGCGCCTGACTCTTGGAGAGTGCGCACATTGTCTTTAGTGCCATGGAGGTAACCATATTCACCGCGGAGGTCCCAACCTGTTGGGTTGTTGTACCAAGCACCAACCATAGCGCGCTCATAAGGAAGGCTTGTAGATGTGATGCCGTTGAGAGTACCGTTAGATTCAGAGTGGGTGTAAGACAACTTAACGTTGAACAATTTAGCTGGACGCATAGTCAAAGCAGCGATGACGTCCTTAGACTTGTTGTTATCGTTAGCGAGTTGTTCACGACCATTAGCAAGAGCTAAGTTATAAGATAAGTAGTTGAAGCCCTTTTCAGAGGGGAACAAGTCACCCATCAACATAACACCGAGTTCACGACCGTAGTCAACGAAGTTACCGTCGGCAGCGTTACGGCAAGCCATGCGGTAGCAAATGTTAGTGAAGTCGACAGTTTCCAAAGTAGCGGGAGAAATGTCGTAGTTTTCATAGCCCATCGGGGTGTAGAAACGACCTGCACGTATTTGCAAGCTTGGTTTATACTTGTAAGTTGCAAAAGCGTCCATCACTTGGAGGTTTTTCTGTCCACCTGAAGCGGTAGTACCTGAAATACCGTTGAAGGCTTCAATTTGCAAACGGAAAGTAACATTCTTACCAACATTACCGTCCATAATCAAACGTAAGCGCTTAGCCTCGAATGATGAATAGCCGTCAAAATTGTTACCGGCACTGTTGTAGTTGTAACCGGTCTGCAAGTAACCTGAAATTTTGGGCAATTTCGCCAAAATTGCTTGCCAGTTAGATTCAGGCTGAGGTGCGGGAGTCTGTTCGGGTGCAGGAGCCGCAGCCTCGACGGGTGTTTCGACATAAGAGTTGAAATCTTTCACGTTTTCAACAAGGTCATCTGCAAACATTGTAGGGGCTGTAATAGCAGCGCAACCTATCAAAAGAAAAATCTTCTTCATACAGAAATAGTTTAATTAGTTATTAAATTAGGCATTTATATAAACTATGAATTAAGCTTCAAAATTTATGAGAACGCAACAGCAGCTTGCCAAACTCCTCAATATTGAGGGCGGTGATAGCAGGTTGCGGGTCAGAAGATAATGCGGTCTCAAGGGTGGTTTCACCTGACAATACCAGGACTCCGAGCGCTCCTGCATTGCGAGCTGTAGCAACATCGGTGTAGATGCGGTCACCACACATTGCCACTTCACAAGGCTGCAATCCGCGCTTCTCCATAATGCACTTGAGCATGTCGGGATTAGGCTTACCAATCACGATGTCGGGGCGACGTCCTGTTGCATACCATATACATTCACACATTGAACCGCAGTCAACGAGGATGGTCTCCTTATCGGTGGGGCAAACACGGTCAGGGTTTGTAGCGATATAAGGGATGCCTTGAGATGCCCACCATGATGCGCGACAAATCTTGTCGTAGGTCAATGTCATATCAAAAGCGACAACAAGCAGGTCAGGACGATCGGCGGGGTCATCGGCAGCCATTTCAAATCCTGCGTCTTCAAACTCCTTAATCATGCTCGGGGTGCCCATCACAAACAAGCGCTTGGCCGTGGGATGGTGCATTTTGATATAGTCGATAGTGGCAACAGCAGTAGTATAGATTTCCTCCTCGGTAGCGTCTATGCCCAAATTGCGGAGCTTTTTCAGATAATCTTCAATGCTCTTGGTGGGGTTATTGGTGAGGAAGGAATATTGTATTCCGTTATCATCCAAGGTTTTCAAGAAGTCCTTGGTGAAGGGAAACAGCCGGTTGCCCAGATAGATTGTACCATCCATGTCAAGAGCCACGTGCTTGATTTTAGAGCAAGCATTCATGAGTTCTTCCTCCGACATGGGAGACATGTATTTATCAAAATTATCCATTGTGGGAGTCGTCATAGTGTTTAATTATTATCGTCGTATTTAATCTTAGATGCTCTCTCGTAACCGTCGCGCGGAGCTTTCCACATAGAAATGAGGATAAACATACCGATGATAGCGACAACGATGATTGTCTCGAATACTGCAGTCCAGCCAAACCAGTCGGCAACGTAACCAACGAGGAGGCCTGAGAGACCTGAGCCGAGGTAACCGAGGATACCGGCAATACCGTTGGCACGAGCTGAAGCCTCTTTAGTGGCTTGATTACCAAGTTCGATACCGATAAGTGCCTGTGGGCCATAGATGAAGAAACCAGCGCCAATGAGCACCAATGCGGTGACCGTCAAGCCCGCAGAGCTTGGCAAAAAGCGGAAGATAGTCATGAACAGAGCAGCACCTAACATACACACAACGCACATGCGGTGACCTTTACCTTTGAAGAAGTGGTCAGTAGCCCATCCGGCAAAGAGAGTACCGACTACACCCGCAATTTCAAATGCGGCAACAGTCCAACCGGCATCCTTAATCGACAAGCCACGGCTTTCGGTCAAGAACTTGGGACCCCAATCGAGGATACCCATACGAACGATGTAAACAAAGAGGTTGGCAATGCAGAAAGTCCATACCCAACGATTTTTCCAAACCATCACCATCTCGAATTTTTTACGAGCTTTAGGGTCGCTTGTAGCCTTATAGCTACCAAGACCTGTATCGGGGAGGTCGGGAAGACCCGCTTCCTTAGGCTCGTCACGAAGGCCGATGAAGATGATGATTGCACCTGCCACGGCAATGCAAGCTGGAATCCAGAAGCAGAACTTCCAAGCACCGATGTGCTGAGCGTAAATCAGAGCCTGATTGGTAGCATCAGAGACATTATTGTTAGTGAGGTTCTCGGCAATACGCTGCACTACATCGGCATTAGCGCTGAGGTTAGTGCCTAATGTACCCATGATGTAACCGCAAACAACCACAGCGAGAGCAGCGCCTATAGAGTGTGAGCAGTTCCATATAGACATCTTTGTGGCGAGTTCCGAGGGGTGAATCCAGTGAGGCAAAATACGTGCGCATGGAGGATAACCCATACCTTGGAAATACTGGTTGACAATGATTGTGATACCCATAAAGAGAATCAAGCAATTGACCATGTCGGGAGTGTTTTCACTGCCTGTAATCCATGAGCTGAGATTAGCACCAAAACCAAAAGCAAAGTTAGACACGGCACAGAGTAGCAAGCCCAGCGCCATAACTATACGGCCCTTGATGCGGTCAACCACATATCCGTTGATAAAACGGGAGAAACCGTAGACCAACGAACCGGCAAATATAATCCAACCGAAACTCTTGTTTGTAATACCATACTCAGCGGTCATACCGGGCATAGCGATAGAGAAATTTTTACGTACGAAGTAGAATATTGCATATCCCACCATAGTGACCAATATAGTCTTCATCTGCCATGAGAGAAAGCGCTTGCGCTGGCCACCTAACGAACTATATACGTCGCTCTTTGCCATAATATAAGATTTATTGAGTTATTTATTTTTGTTGACAAGGTATTGCTCTTCCTTGTAGGTCACACCCATAAAGACGATTGAGAGGATACATGCGCCCAAAAGCAGAACGAATGTCATTTCCCAGCCATAATTGTCGGCTACGTAGCCAAGGAGCGAGTTAGCCAAGATGGCTGTACCAAAGAAGTATCCGAAAAAGCCTGTTAGACCTGCAGCCGTACCTGCAGCATTTTTCGGGGCTAAATCAAGGGCTTGTACGCCAATCAACATCACCGGGCCATAGATAAAGAAGCCTATTCCGATTAAGGCAATGATTACCACCGTCAGATTGTCCATGAACGCCCAATACAGGCAAATGAACAACGCAACGATAAACATAAATATCATCGTGGGGAGAGCACGACGGCCGTGGAACACTTTGTCACTCAACCATCCGCAAATCAATGTACCCGGAATAGCAGCAAACTCATAAGCGAAATATGCCCAACCTGCGTCCTTGAGGTCGATGCCCTTTGCAGTCAACAAAGTCGGAGCCCAATCAAGACATCCGTAGCGAACCATATAGACAAACGCATTGGATATTGCAATGAACCACAAGAACTTATTATTGAACACATACTTAAAGAAGATATCTTTAGTAGAGAGCGTTTGCTCCGATTTTTCGCTATAGTTTTTGGGATAATCATTGCGATACTTCTCGATAGCAGGGAGCCCGCACGATTGTGGAGTATCACGTATAAGGCAATATGCAATGATAGCAATGAGAATAGCTACAGCCGAAGGGAAAAGGAATGTTCCCACGAGGAAGTAGAATTGTTCATTTGAAGCATAGAACCAAGAGCCAAACCATGTGGCGCCATAGACCGACATCGGGCCAATGAGAGCGCCTCCAACATTGTGGGCACAATTCCATATCGACATCTTGGTGCCACGCTCGTTTTGGGAGAACCAGTGGGTCATTACTCTACCGCAAGGAGGCCATCCCATTCCGTTGAACCATCCTACGAGGAAGTTCAACACGCCCATCAAGAAGATAGCCAGGCTCTTATGTTCCGCTCCAATATACTGTATGGGAACAATCATAAACATCATAGAAATTGAAGCAAGAACCAAGCCTAATGGAAGGAACTTACGCGCATCGCTACGGTCTGATACAGAGCCCATTAAGAACTTAGAGAGTGCATAAGCCACCGCATTCATGGCAAGCACAGTACCTAACTCGCCCTTAGTAAAGCCGAAAGGAGCCAACATTGGTATCGCCATTGAGAAATTTTTTCTGACGATATAAAATGCAGCGTAGCCGATAAAGGCACCCAAGAATACTTGAAGCCGCATTTTGGCGTAACGCTTATCAACGTTACCATCCGTTTGTTCCGGTTTATATGCCGGAGGATTTAAGAACCTACTCATGGTCCGGAGATTGTATTTGTTGTAAATTTTTATTGAATTTTGGTTTAGGCCTACATCCGCAAATATAAAGTAAGAGCGCCTAAAATATAGTGTAATAATGAAGGGAAAATACGAGTCGTTAATGGCTCCTATTTGCTTTTATTGTAGCATCAAAATCTATAGCTTGAGCCAAGATTGATAGCGGGTTCAATACATCATAGCCGGTGGACATCTCAATTTGCCATTTACAGGTCTCACAATCGGTAGCCACCACGTTAGGATTGTTGGCACGAATCTGAGCGAATAAGCCCTCACCTATTGCCTGAGAATATTTGTAGTTCTCCTTCTTGAAGCCGTAGGTTCCGCCAATACCGCAACATTGCGAATCAAGAATGGTGAGGTCAACACCCGGAATCATCTTTAGCAATCCTATCGAATAAACCGCCCAACCGAGCTTCTCCATGTGACACGGTGTGTGGTAAGCCACTTTCAGCTTGAAGTCGGGCTTAAAGACAATCTTAGCTTCACCGCTCTCAAGAATACGATAGATAAAACGTGTAGCAAGTGATATGTTCTTGCGCACATCCGCATTATCGACATCAAGAAGATGCGGATACTCATCACGGATGGTGAAAACGCATGTCGAACTTGTTGCCAGCACTTTTTTACTCTTCTTCAAGGCTGTGCGTATTTCTTCAATGTTGCTTGCTGCATCACGCTTGGCTTGGTCAATCAACTGGTTGGAGATTTTTGCGACACCGCAACATTTTTCCTTCTCCATCAAATTGACGCCATATCCAAGAGCATTCATCACATTAACGAAGTCCTTACCCAGTTGCGGGTAGTTATAGTTGACATAACAACCGTGGAAGTAGGTAACTTGCTTAGAATAAGCACTTTGCTGAGCCTGAGCGTTCTTCTTAAACCAAGTGACAAACTTTTGTGATGCGTATTTTGGGAATGTACGATGCTTTGCAACGCCTAAAAGGCTGTCCATTAAGCCCTTAACGGGAGACAAACCGAGGCTGAAGTTAACGACGGGAGCCATCGTGGTGGCCATTGTACCCATAAAGTCGGTGTTAGCAAGAATGACATCACGCAACGATGGGTTATTCTTAGAATATTTGATGCGGGCTGACTGAATAATATCGCCGATTCTCACATTTGACGGGCAAGCCACTTCACAACGCTTGCAATTCAAACAATACTTCAGTGCTTCATCAAAGAAATGAGGATTTTTCAAGCGATAACGTTCACCATCGGGACCCGACTGTTTAGGACCTGGATATGCGGGATTTACCGGGGTTACGGGACAATATGATGTACATACAGTGCACTTCACACACTTCTCAAAGTTGTATGTACTGATATTTTGCTGTTGGATACCCATGATATTCAATCAATTAAAATCATGAAACAATTAATGACGCAACTTTTAATGCCGTAAGGATGGCAACACCACCGCCACAGCCATCTTCGATAGGATTGCAACCACCTATCACCGAACCGCAAGCATATAGGTTGGAGATTGTGTTACCGCCAATCGATACATTGAACTTAGAGTCGGTGACAACGCCATAACCCATAAACGACTGTGGTGCATACATATCGCTATCGGCACGTTCCTTAAACACGACGTTTTCTTCTACATCAAGGCCGAAGATAGGCTCAAACACTTTATCAATATTTGATACCAAACCATGGCTCAAGAACGAGCCTGAAGCCAAGATGAAATTGTCGGCATAGAAATGCTCATCCTCGTGGTTAACGGTAGTGACATATTTAAGCGTTCCATTAGAGATTTCACCACCGAGCACGCTGTCACCAAGCATATATATACCACCAAGTTTGGTGAAGTAGTCACGCAACTGCAATTGCATACTCATGCCGGGGACAGAGATGGGAATGGTACCAACAGTATATACGGGGACCTTCACCTGTGAGCGGACAGCGTCAAGTGCATCAAAATTGCGAGAGCTGAAGATAGCCGGGAGGATAGCTACCTGAGCGTCGCCAAGAGAAGCTTTTATTTCGGTAGCCAATCCGGCTACAACCTCATCGGTCAGCGAGCGAGCAATATTAGGCGCACGCATTTCGGTTGTACTCTTACGCATATGCTCAAACAATGGCGAATTAAGCGAATAGGACTTAGCCTCAACGCCAAGGTTCTTTAGTCCGAGAGTTAGGAACTGTGGATAGAAATCCAAGAAGCCTACCGGATTAAACAGCGCAACTTTTTTGAAAGGGAATTGGTCGGCACGAGGGAATGAAATGAAGCCTGTTTCGGTTAACCACGCGGGCTTAACTTTGCCCAGCGGAGTCAAGCGATAGTGATTGGCCTTTGCATCACCAACGAGCGATATTCCTGCCTCATTCATCAAAGGAACCACTTCATTCAGTAGCGAGTGGATATCATCAGACAACTTACTGTAAGGGTGAGTAGTCGGAAGGCTTTTAATGGCCTCCAAGGGATATTCAACCGGATTACCGTTGACGCTATTGAGGAGTTCAAATGAACCCGACGAGAAGTGTAGTGTACTCTGGCCTGACGATATGATAGCAACTTTGCGGCCTGCTTTTGAAAGCTTAATACCGGCAATCAAAGCGCTTAAGCCACCACCTATGATAATAGTTTGGAATTTCATATCACCTTTCTATTTAATTGTTTACTGTTTTAGATTCCGAATCGCCACTGAGTCCACATACGCCACGATAGAGCCATGACATAAACTGCATTTCAGAGAGAGTGTCACCCCATGCCACAGCTTCCATGCCTTTCCAACGCTCGTTGATAAACGATGTAAGGTCATCCAATGCTTTGCGGGCACATTCGGGATTGATTACCTGCTCTTTACCTGTATTCTTGCCATCACCTGCCAACATTCCGGCAGCACGACAAGCGCAGATACCGCCTTGGCAAGTACCCATACCCATACGAGTGCGACGACGTAGGTTCAACAGGTTGTGTACGTGGAGTTTATCGACAGCATACTTTACTTCACCAACCGATACTTCCTCACATTCACAAACAAGAGCATCATCATCGCGATTGTTTCCGGGAACATATTTGCTCATTGTGCCATGACGGCCTTCCGATGCTTTTTGTTCGGTAGAAAGTTCAATTATATGGGACTTCTGTTTCTGTTTAACCGAAGCGTCGGCAACGACTTCCGAACCGGGTAGCGGGAGGTCGGCAGTTTGACACACGGCTGTGCGATTGAGTTTCTTGCAAACCATATCAGTGGCCCATTCTGCCATCAGACGATAGGTCATCAATTTACCACCGGTGATGGTAATGAAGCCTTCCAACCCATCACGAACTGCGTGATCCAGACAAACAATACCACGACTGATTGAACGGCCTGTCGGGTCGTTATCAGAAGCGACCAACGGACGTACACCGGCATAGGCTCGAAGTATGCGGGTATAAGCGAGGCTCGGCGCCAGTTTTTCACCTTCGCGAATCAAGACATCGACTTCTTCAGGCGTGACAAACATATTGTCGATTTGGTCGAAAGGAATGCGGTCGGAAGTAGTACCTATAAGACATATTGTATCACCCGGGACAAGAATATCAGCATTGGCAGGCTTGCGACAACGGTTGATAACCATGTTATTTACGCGGTGACCGAAGATAAGCAATGCACCCTTTGCAGGGAACATATTGACGGTAACACCGGCTAGTTTAGCGATAAGATGCCCCCAGATACCACCTGCATTCACAACCACATCAGCATAAGCCTTAGATTGTTCTCCGGTCTTGACGTCGCGCATTACGATGCCTTCAATACGATTACCGGTACGAACGAAATCCACAACCTCATGATAAGTTATCACGTCGGCACCATGCATACGCGCATCAACAATGTTTGCTGTTGTCAAACGGAACGGGTCGACAGCACCATCAGGCACAGTCACCGCACCGATTAAATCTTTGTTTACGGCGGGTTCTATGCGACGAGCTTCAGCGGGGTCAATTGCCTCAGCTTTGATTCCGGCATTGTTGCATGATTCGATAAACTTGGCTTGGTAGGCTAAATCATCTTCGGGTAGCGTGATAAATAAACCACCGGTCTCCTCAACACAGTGACGTGCTATCTTACGGAGAATCATATTCTCCTTTATACACTCCGTGGCCGATTCATGGTCAGTGACCGCATAACGCGCACCACTGTGTAACAGGCCATGATTACGACCCGTAGCGCCTGCCGTAAAATCAAACCGCTCTACGATTAAGACCTTAAGTCCTCGCAACGCACAATCACGAGCGGTACCGGCACCCGTAGCGCCACCACCGATTATGATAACATCATAATGTTTTGCTGATACAGTCATGGGTAAGTATGTCCTATTATTGAATAATGGTTATGTCTGTCCTAATTTTATATTAGCTGATTTCGAAACAAATTACGTTTCGTTAATAAACAGTAATAAGATAAGCGACTTTCGTTTCGATGCAAAATTATAAAAAATCGCAATACAAACAAAATTTTTTCGCAAATAAATTTATTTTGGCTACATTTGTACCAGAAACATTCAAATTCAAAGCTTTAGTATGTTAAAGGAAAAGCGCCACGCACTAATTATCGAGAACTTGATGAAACAAGAAGTCATGCAAGTCGTTGACCTTGCACGCCTTCTTAACGTGTCGACAGTTACGATTAGGAAAGATTTAGCCGAATTGGAAAAGAAGAACAAGCTTTATCGCAGCCACGGTAAAGCTAAACTCGTCAACCCATACATCACCAACCGCACAATTTCGGAAAAGGAAAAGTTGGCTACGAAAGAGAAAATATCCATCGGCCAATATGCTGCGTCACTCATCACTAAAAATGACTCAATAATTATAGCATCCGGAACAACAGTGCTGGCATTTTCAAAATGCATCGTGCCAACATCTCACTTGACCGTCGTGACCGCATCGCTCAACGTGTCGGAGGTGCTCAGCGACAACGAGTGCATCAACATCATACAACTCGGCGGCGTTATGCGCCACAGTAGTCGCTCGGTTGTAGGCAAATACGCTGAAGCGCCACTTGCCGAATTCTCTTGCAGCAAGCTCTACTTGGGCGTTGACGGCATCGACCTGGACTACGGCATCACCACTACCGACTATCGCGAAGCCGAGCTTAACAAAGCCATGATTCGCACAGCCGAAAAGACCATCGTCTTGGCTGACTCATCGAAATTCAATCGCAGAGGATTCAGCAAGATTGCCAATATGGACGACGTAGACCTTATCATCACCGACTCCAATATACCGCCTAAAATCGCTCAACGCATCGAGCAAATGGGCATCGAACTGAAAATCGTACCTATAACAGAAAATATTTTCGAATAGCGATGTAAACTTACGTTTCGAAACATCGAAACACCAAATTCGAAATACACACCGACAACAATGCCTGCAACTCCTGTGCTCAAGCAAAGGCAACTGTGGAGTAAAAGGGGAATTGGTAGATAAAATATGGTTTTTAGCATAAGCCCTCTTAACAGGCATTAACAATTGAAGATAAATAAAGTCAAAATATAGGGGTATATATAGCCAAACTATTGACACATCACCTTTTTTATATACCTTTGCTCCACGGAAAAAGAATTTGTAAAAAAATAAAACACATGAAACATCATCACGAGCTTTGCTGCGTTGGTCACATAACTCTCGACAAAGTTGTTACCACAGCCAACACCATCTATATGAATGGCGGTACTTCGTTCTATTTTGCCCACGCCATCAAGCACTTTTCTGATATTGATTTCAAGTTGGTTACCGCATTGGCGGAATCGGAAATGGAAGCTGTCGATAAACTTCGTGCAGAAGGCATTGACGTAGACGTTATGCCGAGCCAACACACTGTTTATTTCGAAAACATATACGGCGCAAATCAAGATAATCGCACACAACGCGTTCTTGCTAAAGCCGACCCTTTTACCATAGATTTCCTTCGCAATATTGATGCTGATATCTACCACTTGGGAAGCCTTTTGGCCGACGATTTCTCTCTCGAAGTAGTTGAATATCTAGCAAAGAAGGGCAAACTCTCAATCGACTGCCAAGGTTATCTGCGTGAAGTGCGCGGACAGGATGTTTTCGCAGTAGATTGGCCTCAAAAGAAGGAATTTCTCAAGCATATAACATTCTTCAAAGCTAACGAAGGTGAGATGCAAGTGCTCACAGGACACACTGACCCAATTAAGGCTGCTAAAGAAATTTACAGCTGGGGTGTTAAAGAAGTTTTATTGACTTTTGGCAGCATGGGCTCTCTCATCTATGACGGTGAAACATTTTATCACATTCCCGCATACATACCTTCAGAAGTAGTGAACGCAACAGGTGCAGGTGACACTTACATGACCGGTTACTTGTATCAACGAGCTAAGGGCGCTTCTATCGAAGAAGCCGGCCGCTTTGCAGCAGCTATGACTACATTAAAAATCGAGAAGATTGGACCTTTTGATGGTACAAAAGAGGATGTTATCAAGTGTATGAACACTGCTGAAAAGCGTTTTCCCGACCTTCAAGAGCTCAAAACGCTGGTAGAAGCGTAATTTTCTACAGACATTATTTCAATAAACCAAAGATACATCATTCATCACAAAATTTACCATGGAAATACGTTATAAACGTAAACCCGAATGGCTAAGAGTCAAAATGCCCTTTGGAGTGAAAGCCACTCAAGTTGTAGGGCTGGTAAATGACAAATGCCTTCACACTATATGTTCCAACGCCTTATGCCCCAACCGTGCCGAATGTTGGGGCAATGGCACGGCAACATTCCTCATCGGCGGAAATATCTGTACACGCAGTTGCCGCTTTTGTAACGTTGCTACCGGACGTCCACAACCACTTCAAGAAAAAGAGATTAATGAGATTGCAGCCTCGGTGAAGGCTTTAAATCTCAAGCATGTTGTTATCACATCGGTTGACCGTGATGATTTGCCTGATTGCGGTGCAAATCATTGGGCTAAGGTGATACGCACGCTCCACGAGCAATGTCCGGGCGTAACAATGGAGGTTCTAATCCCTGACTTTAAAGGTAATCTTGACCTCGTTGACTTGGTGATAGCTGAACATCCCGATATTATTTCACACAACCTCGAAACTGTGCGCCGACTCACTCCCGAAGTGAGATGCTTTGCCACTTATGACAATTCGCTGAAGGTTATCGGACACATTGCAGCAAGCGGCATACGCTCAAAATCGGGCATTATGCTCGGCTTGGGCGAGACTCAGGAAGAAGTACTACAGACGATGGATGACCTTCGCGCAGTAGGATGCGAAGTGATGACTATAGGCCAATATTTACAACCGTCGGAGGAGCATTATCCCGTGCATGACTACATTACGCCCGAAACTTTTGATTACTATGCCCAAGTTGGCAAAGAAAAGGGATTCAGACACATCGAGAGTGCACCGTTAG
>CAYTFG010000049.1:0-14605 GCA_964436925.1 uncultured Bacteroides sp.
ACCTTTAGCGCGACGACGAGCTAGGACTTTGCGACCGTTAGCAGTTTCCATTCTTTCACGGAAACCGTGCATATTAATTCTCTTTTTGTTAGAAGGTTGAAATGTTCTTTTCATTGCCGTATGTTATTTTTTTCGATTATTTATTTCACAATTCGAAGTGCAAATTTAGACATTATTTTTGACTTATGCAAGTCTTGAGAGTCAAAAATCGGAAATTTAGATTCACACAAAGCACGTTTTACTTTTTGAGCAATTTGCTAGACATTTTTGACCACGCCTATTCCGGGACGATTTGGAATTATAACCTTCCCATTTTCTATCTTAATCCCATCAAATCTATCGTTTGAAATCAATAAATTCCCGTCCAAATCAGCAAAATCGGCCATCGGCGCCAACTGTGCAGCAGCAGTAACGGCACATGATGTTTCAGTCATGCAACCGAGCATAACTTTCATACCCAAAGAGCGTGCCAAAACCGCCATTTTATATGCCTCATGAAGGCCTGTTGACTTCATTAGCTTGATATTTATACCATCGTAAGCGCCATACATACGCATCACATCGGGCAAGCGCTGAAACGCTTCATCGGCAATCAATGGCAACGGAGAACGTTCTCTGAGCCACGCAGCATCGTCCAAACGCGATTTATCAAACGGTTGCTCAACAAATAAGCAATTGCGTTCAGCGAGCCAATGACACATTTCCAGAGCCTTCTCTCTGTCATCCCAACCTTGATTGGCATCTACACAGATGGGCACATCGGTCTTTGAACGAATAATTTCGACCAATTCTTTATCATTATCGAGGCCCATTTTCACTTTGAGCACTTTATAGGGCGATGCTTCATCAACCTTTTGACGAACGACTTCAGCGGTATCTATGCCAATTGTAAATGATGTATTGGGCGTGTCGTTAGGGTTCAATCCCCAAATTTTATACCACGGCTGGCCCATAATTTTGCCCAATAAATCATGTAAGGCAATATCTACCGAAGCTTTGGCAGCGCGATTATCGGGAGCCACCGACTCCATATAGTCATGAATTTCTTCAATGCGGAAAGGGTCAGAGAACTGCGCCAAATCCAATTTCCCCAAAAATTCCATGACCGAAGCTACACTTTCACCGAGATAAGGAGGCATAGATGCTTCACCATAACCGATGATGCCGTCATATTCCAACTGCACTTGCACATCGGGGGTAGTTGTGCGTTGATATTTGGCCAAATTAAAAGCATGTTTAAGTTTCAATTCATACGGTTCAAAACTTAAATTCAATCGGCCCGAACGGTGCGAACTATCAACAACCGTACCGGCCAATGCTTTAATGGGTGACGGTGTTGCAGCAACAACGGCACCAAGCACTGCACTTTTGAGAAAACCTCTTCTATTCATGGATTTTTATTATTTTTCGTCTTGATTGAAGTACCAAGGATGATTTTTTGCACGCGCTATTCCATCGGTATCTTCACTGCCGTGAATGCGCACGGCTTTCAAAAAGGTCAACGGTAAATAGTCGCTATTATTTTCATCCAAGTTATTTCGTTTTACTCTGCCCGAACAGTGGATATAAAATCCGTCGGTATCATAAATTGCCACGTGATTGACTCTGCGTGTGCGCGGATTGCCAAAAAACAGTAAATCACCTGATTGAAAGTCACGCCAACCTGCTATATCAAGAGCTTCACCGGTTACAGCTTGCTGAGAAGCGTCACGACGCAGTATCAAGCCGTTAGCAAGATAGCAAATTTTCACCAAGCCTGAGCAATCCATTGACTTGGTTGACGTTCCACCCCAGAGGTAAGGTACGCCCATCAATGAATAAGCATAATTCAAAATCAGCGACGCGTCAAACGGTTGATTAGCCCAATCTTCTATCGAAATTACATCTGAAGCATTCACCCAACCTTTACGGCCATCGGGCAACACAACCTCAACCCGTTCAGCATCTGATTTTTTGGAACCTTGGACTATATCTCCGAGCACCAAGTCGGTCACAACATTTCGGGACGAACTATTTTGCCGGTCGTCATACACATTAGCTTGGTTGCTAACGACGACCAAACGCGAAGATTTACGCCACGCATTCATTTCGGCATCAGTCTTTAACGCCAACGAATTATCAATAACATACGCGATGTATCCGTCAGGCGTTTCAACACGCCAAAAGTCACCGTTTTTACCCTCCAATCTGACCGGCATACCCATCAAAGACTGCGTGGCGAGTTCAGACGAATGACCGGGAGTCGTGCGATTACAAGCCACCGACACATTCACAAGCGCCCACTTTTCTTGGCTATCAGCCACGACCGATAGAAACAAGGCAACGATTGATAACAACACACGGATACTCATACTCGGCAATGGGGTTATTTAATTATTCTACCGGTATTTTTATGCACAATTTGCGATGATTGCCTATGCCAATATTTGGGGCATGAGCATCATCAGGAAAGAATATTACAATCTGCCCCACTCTCACATGCAACAAGCTGTGAGCCGATTCGCCATAAAAGACGATATCTTTTTCTTCATCATAAGGCTTCACAACATTCTTGAGACATTTTACAGGCGCCCAACCCATTGTTTCTTCACCCTTGATGGGGACATGAATATCAATAAAGCGACGATGAGCCTCAAGGAAACTTTTTTCGCGCGGCATCATTGCCACTTCTTCGCTGGAAACCACAATATCAGTGCCTTCGATGGGAGCTTTTCCCTTGACAAAGCTATCAGAGATATGAGATTCGAGCCATTGTAAAGCCACCTTAATGCGGGGCGACAGCGACTGGTACACAGCGCTATCATGCATATCACATAAAACCATTATATCAAGTATTTTTTAGTTTTCTTCATCAAACATCAGTGGGAGCACATCACGCGACATTTGCTCAATGCGCTTGTTGCGCCAACATTTGCGACAAACAGCCACATAACGGTCATTTCCGCCAATTTCGACTTGCGCGCCTTCTTCAACAAAATCGCCGTTGGCATCAATACGAGCATTAATCATGGTCTTGTTGCCACAATTACAAGTGGATTTAATTTCATCGATTGTATCGGCCAGCTCAAAAAGGCGACGAGAGCCTTCAAAAAGATGAGATTGGAAGTCAGTACGCAGTCCATAACAAATTACATTTACGCCAAAATCATCGACAACGCGAGATAACTGGTCCACTTGGATAGCTGTCAAGAATTGTGCTTCATCAATCAAGAACCAATCGGTGATTGTGCCGGTGGTTTTGAAATGTTCACGAGCCATCTGATAGAGGTCGGTTTCATTGTAAATCCAAGCACATTCACGTTGAATGCCGATGCGTGATTTAATAACATTAGTTTTTTCACGGGTATCAATAATGGGCTTCATACATAGATAGGACATTTTACGTTCCTCAAAGTTATAAGCAGTTGTTAGCAACAAAGCGGTTTTAGCCGAGCCCATTGTTCCATAACGAAAATATAATTTGCCTTTGCGAGTCATATTGCTATTAGAAATTCAAAGTTGTTTTTTTGTGACCGTAAAGTTAGTCAAAAAAATCAATCTTGCGCTTCAGAAGTCATAAAACTTTTCAACACTTTATCGCATCGTGCTGTAAACTTGTGTAGATAATAATAATTTATTAATTTTGCGTAGTATTAAAAATAAAATTGAAATGAATAGAAAAGTCAGAGTAAGATTTGCCCCGTCACCCACGGGACCTCTACATATTGGTGGTGTACGCACAGCTTTGTATAACTATCTATTTGCTCGTCAACACGGCGGCGACATGATTCTCCGCATTGAAGATACTGATTCACAACGTTTTGTTCCCGGAGCTGAGGAATATATCAATGAAGCGTTGGCATGGCTTGGCATCAAGATTGACGAAGGCGTTAAAGAAGGTGGTAACTACGGTCCATACAAGCAAAGCGAACGTCGAGACATCTATCGCCAACACGTTAAGATGTTGATGGATGCAGGCAAAGTATATCTTGCATTTGACACGCCGGCAGAACTTGAAGAAGCTCGCAAAAATATACCTAACTTCCAATATGACGCATCAACACGCTTGTCAATGCGCAACTCATTGTCAATGCCCGCCGAGGAAGTACAAAAACTTCTTGATGAGGGAGCACAATATGTAGTGCGCATGAAAATCGAGCCCGGACGCGATGTTGAAGTCAATGACTTGATACGTGGTAAAGTTGTAATCAAGAGCGACATTCTTGATGATAAAGTGCTTTACAAGAGCGCTGATGATTTACCCACCTATCACTTGGCAAACATCGTTGATGACCACTTGATGGAAGTTTCACACGTCATTCGCGGTGAAGAGTGGCTCCCGTCAGCACCTCTCCACGTATTGCTTTATGAAGCATTCGGATGGCAAGACACAATGCCTGAATTTGTTCACCTTCCGCTACTTCTCAAGCCAGACGGTAAAGGCAAGCTCAGCAAGCGCGATGGTGACCGTCTAGGTTTCCCCGTGTTCCCGCTTGAATGGAAAGACCCCAAAACCGGTGATATTTCTTCAGGATACCGCGAATCAGGTTATCTACCCGAAGCTGTTGTTAATTTCTTGGCGCTTCTCGGATGGAACCCGGGTGATGACACCGAAATCATGTCTATGGACGAACTTATCAGTAAATTCTCACTTGAGCACTGTTCAAAATCAGGAGCAAAATTTGCATTTGAGAAAGGTAAATGGTTCAACCACACATATCTTCAAGCACTTGACGATGCTAAACTCGCTGAATTGTTTAAGCCCGTGCTCAAAGAAAACGGCATAAATCCCGCTGACTTTGACGACACTTATATCACTCGTGCAGTATCACTTGTCAAAGGCCGTATAAATTTTGTCAAGGATTTGCTTGACCAATCTAAGTTCTTCTTCACTACCCCCACTCAATACAATCCAAAAGACGTCAAGAAACGCTGGAACGAAAATACGCCTCAATACATGACCGAACTCATCGAGGTGTTGCGCAACATCGAGGACTTCAGCTCGGCAGCAGCCGAAGCAATCGTTTTGGGTTGGATAACAGATAAGGGCTACCACATGGGTAACGTAATGAATGCGTTCCGCTTGTGTGTAGTGGGCGAATGTAAAGGCCCGCACATGTTTGACATCACCGAATTGATGGGCAAAGAAGAAACCATACGTCGTATAGAAACAGGAATCAAAAACATTCGTTTAGAATCGGCTGAATGAATTTAATTTATAACACGGCAATCAGGCTTTATAGCTTTGGTGCCAAAATAGCATCTTTGAAATCACCCAAGGTTAAGAAGATGATTAAAGGACAACGACTCGCACTCCAAACGCTAAAGACAGCGTTTGGAGATGAGGGTTGTGACTTGTGGATTCACGCAGCCTCGCTAGGTGAATTTGAGCAAGGACGTCCATTGATTGAGCGCCTTAAGCGTGAAAATCCAAACATAAAGATACTTCTATCATTCTTCTCACCAAGTGGATATGAAGTTAGACACAACTACCCGATGGTGGATTGTGTTGTTTACCTACCGTTTGATACCCCCAAAAACGCTCAAAAATTTATTGACGCAGCAAAACCGCGTAAGGTAATATTCGTAAAATACGAGTTTTGGGGTAATTATCTCCAAGCCTTGAATAACCGCAATATCCCAACCTACATTATCTCGGCAATATTCAGAGAGTCACAAGTATTTTTCAAATGGTATGGAGGGACATTCCGCCACATTTTACGAACTTTCAATCACTTATACATCCAGGATGTCAATTCCCGCAAGCTTTTAGCTTCAATAGGGATAAACAATACTACCGTTGCAGGTGACACACGTTTTGACCGAGTGACCGATGTCATGCGTTCAACGGTGGAAATGCCGGCGATGGAGAAATTCACGTCGGGAAGTACATTCACACTGATAGTTGGAAGCAGTTGGGAAGCCGATGAAGCTCGCTATATGCAATGGGTGAATAATCATCCTGAGGCAAAAATCATAATTGCGCCCCACGAGTTTAATGACGAGCGTTTATCGCTCTTGAAATCACAGATTTCGGGCAAAGCCATGCTCTACTCCGAATACGAAAAGAATCCTGACAACGAGACACGCGCTGTCATCATCGACTCGTTTGGCAAGTTATCCAGCCTATATCGCTATGCCGATGTAGCCTATATCGGTGGAGGATTTGGTGTTGGTATCCACAACATCAATGAGGCCGCAGTCTACGCAATGCCTATAGTTTTTGGACCAAAATACAGCAAATTTAAAGAAGCGCGAGATTTAATAAAGCTCGAAGGTGCATTCACTGTATCAAATGCAGAAGAATGTAACACGGTGCTGGATAATCTGTCAGAGAACAGCGAATATCGCAAAAAGGCAGGCCATATTGCAGGTAAATATATCAAAAACAATATTGGTGCAACCGATAAGATTTATAAGGATTTGTTTACTAATCGCACAAAAATCAACAAGTAGCTGATTAATCAATCAAGAAGACGTCAAAAAAAATGTCGGTCTAGAAAATTGATTATCACTACATTTGAGGATTTAAGCCGATAAATAGTTAAAATAAACCTTGAAAATACTTGCATAATCCAAAAGGAATGTCTAATTTTGCAATGCTTTTGAAGCCATAGGCATTCACAAAGATGCTGCTCGAATGGTGGAATGGTAGACACGAGGGACTTAAAATCCCTTGGCTATTGCAGCTGTGCGGGTTCGAGTCCCGCTTCGAGCACAACATAATAAAAATAACGAAATTGACCTTTGCATTAGCTGTAATCCAGACATTTGCAAAGGTTTGTTTTTAAATAACAAGCGCTAAAGTTATGAAATATCAGTACATGACAACAGGAACATGCTCACGCATGATTGACATTGATATTGACCCAAAGACCAGAATCATCAATTCAGTGAAATTCACCGGAGGATGCCATGGTAACACTCAAGGAATCTGCGCCTTAGTAGCAGGAAAAAATGCTGATGAGATAATCAAAGTCTTAGACGGCATCCAATGTGGCACAAAAGGGACCTCATGCCCCGACCAATTGGCCCAAGCCCTTAAGCAAATCAAATAAATAAACATAAATTCTTCCACAACCTTAAAAAAGATACAGCAAGATGCTTCAGATTAGTGAAATTTACAATGCTGCCCGCGTCCTCAAAAATGTGGCACGCCGCACAGCAATCATCGCTGCGCCAAAAATCAGAACTGACGCTGAAATCTACCTCAAAACCGAGAACTTACAATTAACCGGTTCGTTTAAACTCCGTGGAGCTTATTACAAAATCTCACAGCTCACAGAAGAAGAAAAAGCGCGTGGTGTAATAGCCTGTTCAGCAGGTAATCACGCACAGGGAGTTGCGCTTGGAGCGACTCACAACGGTATAAAATCATTGATATGCCTTCCTGCCGGTGCTCCAATCTCAAAGGTTGAAGCTACAAGAGCTTATGGTGCTGAAGTGTGCTTGGTACCAGGCGTTTATGATGACGCATATACTCGCGCACTAGAGCTGAAGGAAGAACACGGATACACATTTGTACACCCATTTGATGACCCCAAAGTAATAGCAGGTCAAGGCACAATTGCGCTCGAAATACTCGAGGATATGCCTGACGTAGAGGCCATTATCGTGCCTATTGGTGGTGGTGGTCTTATTTCGGGAGTTGCTTATGCCGTGAAGATGCTTCGTCCTGAAGTAAAGGTTTATGGTGTTCAATCATCGGGAGCTCCTTCAATGGCGGCATCAATGCAAGAAGGTAAAATCCATCACTTGAACTCAGTATCCACAATTGCTGACGGTATAGCAGTTAAAGAGCCGGGTATCAATACTTTTGATATTTGCCAGCACTATGTAGACGAGATTGTAACTGTTGATGACGATGAAATCGCAGCTGCAATACTTTCGCTATTGGAAAATAACAAATTGATTGCAGAAGGCGCCGGTGCAGTATCAGTTGCTGCTGCAATGTTTGATAAATTACCAATCGAGGGCAAAAAAGTGGTCTGCTTGGTATCAGGCGGTAACATTGATGTAAACGTGTTCCGTCGCGTTATAACTCGCGGATTGTTCAAGAGCGGTCGCAACTACACATTTGTGGTTGACCTATTTGACCAACCCGGTCAATTGTCGGGAGTATGCGACGTAATAGCACGAATGGGCGGAAACGTAATTTCGGTAAATCACGAACGCATCAACTTGAGTCAAGCCATCAACGGGTGTACCGTTCACGTTGACTTGGAAACACTAAATGCTCAGCACATCGACAAAATACGCCAAGAACTTAAGAATGCAGGATATTTTGTAAGAAACTAAAATACAAGCTAATGGGCAGCAATGATGATTCATTCGCTGCCCATTTTTACCAAAAAATTATCCAAAAAGTCGAAAGCCGTTTATCTATAAGACTTTTTAACGATTGTATATTTGTCAAGTATTGAATAATACTTACTTTCGTGAAAAACAAAAACATACCATTAAACCCTTTTAATTGATAACATGAGATTTACATCTTATACCATCATCTCATTACTTATTATCGCCTACACAACTGTCTCAGCAAACGGAGCAACACCATTAACGCTTGATGACTGTCTGGAAATAGCGCTCAGCACCAATCCGACCATCAAAGTCGCAGATATGGAAATCACTCGCATGGACTATTCGCGGAAAGAGACCTTAGGGCAATTGTTGCCGTCAATCAGTTTTGGCGGGACATATAATCGCACACTTGCCAAACAGGTAACCTACATGAATCTAGATGCTTTTGGGAGCATGGGAGGAAGCGACACCGATGGCGAAAGCGCCGAAACGACAACTGAGTCATCGTCAAAAGGCGGCAATGACAGCGGATTCAAAGTGGGCTTGGACAACTCCTATTCACTGGGGTTCAGCGCCTCAATGCCTCTAATTGCGCCTCAATTGTGGAAGACATTGAATCTTAGCGAGAGTCGCATAATCCAAGCCGTTGAACAGGCTCGCACGTCCAGGCTAAACTTGATAAATCAAGTAAAGACAGCATTTTACATGCTGTTACTGGCCCAAGATTCCAAGGATGTCATCCAAGAGAGTTACGACATGGCCAAGTTGACCTATGACATTTACTCGAAAAAATATCAAGCGGGAGCGGCGTCAGACTACGACGTGTTGCGCACTTCGGTGGCCGTAAAGAATGTAGAGCCGGAACTTCTGCAAGCCGATATTTCTATAAAACAAGCTAAGTTACAATTACTTATCTTGATGGGCGTGGATGTTTCCTTCCCGCTGGAAATTGCCGGGGCGCTCAAGGATTATGAGAGCTCAATGTATGACACGGCAATGGCTCTTGGCACTGATTTCACTGACAACAGCGACTTGAGGATGAACACGATTGAAACACGATTGCTTGAAGATGCGCTTAAAGTGCAGAAGATGGCGTGGTACCCTACCCTTTCATTATCAACAAATTACAATTGGAATTCTATGAGCAACGGTACCCCGTTTAAGAATTTCAGATGGACCCCCTATTCGATGATAGGGTTGACACTATCGGTTCCATTGTTTGAAGGTGGACAACGCTACCACAAACAGAAGCAAGCGGAAATTCAGGTTGAAGAAATGAAGTGGCAACGAGAGAACTTAGAGCGCACTATTTCGACGCAAGTAACACTGGCTCACGATAATATACTCATGAATGTCAAGCAGATATCTTCCAGCTCGGAAAGCGTGAAGCAGGCAGACAAGGCTCACGACATCATGGAAAAGAGCTTTGCAATAGGCGCAGCATCCTACCTGGACCTTAGAGATTCAGAGTTAGCGCTAACACAAGCAAGGCTAACCTATTATCAATCAATCTATAACTTCCTTATTGCCAATAATGACCTCGAATTATTGCTTGGCACAGCCGACACAAAAGACAAATAAAAAACTTCCACTCAAAAAAATATATTACACACATGAAATCAATCTATATACCGGCAATATTAGCTTTAACTATCTCATTTTCAGCATGTAGTTCTAAAGAAGACGCATCAGATAGCCAAGAGCAGGCCGAAGAACTACCACAGGTACAAGTTTCATTTGCTATACGACAAGAAGTGCCTCAAATAAAGACCTATACGGCTAATGTTGAGGCTGATAACCTCAATAATATTTCACCGTCAACGCCTAATCGTATCAAGACGATAACAGTGGATGTGGGTGATCGTGTGCGCCGTGGCCAAGTGCTTGTGTCACTGGATAGAGCGACAATTGACCAACTGAAAGTGCGCTTGGAAAACGCTGAAAGAGAGTATAATAGAGCGGTTCAATTGCTCGAGATAGGTGCAGGCACTCAACAATCGGTAGACCAATATAAAACCGAACTGGATGCAGCTCGCACTCAATACAATAACACAATGGAAAACACGGTGTTAACCTCTCCGATAAACGGAGTTGTTACCGCCCGCAATTATGACCCGGGTGATATGTCAAGCTCGCTGCCAATTTTGACAGTAGGACAACTTAGCCCGGCAGTGAAAGTTATCATCAATATCACTGAAAATGACCTAACTAAGATTCAAAAAGGCATGAATGTGACAGTGACATTTGATGCCCTACCCGAAAGTACATTCCCGGCAAAAATCAGCCGCATTTATCCGACAATTGACACGGCAACACGCACGTTCCAAGCTGAAATACTGATAAATAACCCGAATGAGAAGATACTTCCCGGAATGTTTGCAAGAGTAGAGATAAACCTCGGTTCGCAAGACAATGTAGTGGTTCCTGACCGAGCAATAGTCAAGCAAACAGGCTCGGGCAACCGATATGTGTATGTTTACAAAAACGGGAAAGTGTCCTACAACAAGGTCGAGCTAGGCCAACGCATCAATGACACATACGAATTGCTATCGGGAGTGGAATCGGGTGATACAGTGGTAATTACGGGACAATCAAGACTCGCTGACGGCGTGTCAGTACAAGTAATTAAGTAATTGAATATCAACAATTAGCCTTAAGATATGAGCTTATATTCAAGCGCCGTAAAACGGCCAATCATGACAACGCTCTGCTTTGTGGCAGTTGCGATATTGGGATTGTTCTCATTGACGACACTCCCAATTGACTTGTACCCGGACATTGATACTAACACCATCATGGTAATGACAACGTACCAAGGTGCTAGTGCACAGGATATTGAGCAAAATGTGACACGTCCGCTGGAAAACGTGTTGAACTCAGTGAGCAACCTAAAACACATCACGTCAAAATCACGCGAAAACATCTCGGTAATCACTCTAGAATTTGAATATGGGTATGATATCGACGTGTTAACCAACGATGTACGCGATAAATTGGACATGGTCTCGAGCGCCTTGCCGGATGATGCCGAGACGCCAATTATCTTCAAATTCTCAACCGACATGATTCCGATTGTGCTTCTATCAGTGCAAGCCGATGAGTCCATGCCGGGATTGTATAAGATTCTGGATGACGCAGTTGCCAACCCATTGGCGAGAATCAGCGGTGTAGGTTCAGTGTCAATTTCAGGTGCGCCGAAGCGCGAAATTCACATATATGTTGACCCTAACCGACTGGAAGCCTACAACTTAACCATTGAGAGCATTTCCAGCATTATTGCTGCTGAAAACCGCAATATTCCGGGTGGCTCATTTGACATTGGTTCAGACACTTACTCGTTGCGCGTTCAGGGAGAATTTGATAACTCGGCACAAATGCGAGATATTGTCGTTGGGTCGTATGAAGGCAGAAATATATTTTTGAAGGACGTTGCCCGTATAGACGATTCACTGGAAGAACGTGCGCAACAGACTTATAATAACGGAGTTAAGGGCGCGATGATTATCATTCAAAAGCAATCAGGAGCAAACTCCGTGGAAATTTCCAACAAGGTACTCAAGATGCTTCCGAGCCTGCAAAAGCGCTTACCGTCAGACGTTAAGTTAGGCATCATCGTCGACACGTCAGATAATATCCGAAACACGATTTCGTCATTGGTTGAAACAGTGATGTATGCGTTGTTATTCGTTGTGATTGTGGTACTTGCGTTCTTGGGCCGATGGAGAGCAACGATGATTATTGTCATAACGATACCAATCTCGTTGATAGCGTCATTTATTTACTTGGCAATGACAGGTAACAGCTTGAATATCGTGTCGTTATCAGCGTTATCAATATCGATTGGTATGGTAGTTGATGATGCAATTGTGGTACTGGAAAACGTCACGACGCACATCGAACGAGGGAGCGACCCGAAACAAGCAGCGGTGCATGGCACAAACGAGGTTGCAATCTCTGTAATTGCCTCAACACTAACGCTTATAGCAGTATTCTTCCCGCTAACATTGGTAACCGGTATGACCGGCGTATTGTTCCGTCAATTGGGATGGATGGTGACAATCATGATGATAATCTCAACAACTTGTGCATTGTCGCTAACCCCCATGTTGTGCAGTCAGTTACTGAGACGAGATGCCAAGCAAGGCAAGATATTCAAAGTGCTGTACACGCCCGTTGCAAAGGCCTTGGATGGATTTGATAACGGTTATGCAAGATTGCTCAATCTGGTTGTAAATCATAAACTTATAACAATCATAATCTGCTTGGCAACATTTGTGGGCTCAATTTTCTTGGTGAAGAATGTGGGCACCGAATTTTTCCCGACTGCCGATGATGGCCGTTTGGGAGTCTCGCTAGAACTACCAATCGGCACGAGAGTGGAGATTTCACAAGAAGTTACCGATAGGCTCGTAAAGGAATGGAAAGAGAAATACCCTGAAATACAAGTCATTAACTATACCACAGGCCAAGCGACCAGCGACAACACGTTTGCGTCACTGAGCGATAACGGCACACACATCGTCTCGATGAACATACGCTTGACCAATCCCGGTGACCGCAAAAGAGGTATTGTTGAGATAGCCAACTTGATGCGTGAAGACCTCAAGCATTATCCGGAATACAAAAAGGCGCAAGTGAATGTGGGCGGTTCCCGCGGAAACTCCATGAGTGGCCAGGCATCAATTGACTATGAAATTTATGGCTATGATTTTACAGCTACCGACTCTGTGGCTCAACAACTTAAGCGATTGCTTGAGAAAATTCCGGGAGCTGCGGATATCAACATATCGCGTTCGGATTACCAACCTGAATATCAGGTAGATTTCGACCGAGAGAAGCTTGCAATTTATGGGCTAAACCTGCAAACAGCAGCGAATTACCTCAGAAATCGCATCAACGGTTCGACGGCATCACAATTTCGCGAGGATGGCGAGGAATATGACATCAAAGTGATGTATGCGCCCGAAAACAGGACATCAATTGAAGATTTGGAGAATATTTTGATATACAATTCGGCTGGTAAAGCCGTAAGAGTCAAAGATGTAGGCACGGTTGTAGAACGATTTAACCCGCCAACAATTGAGCGAAAAGACCGCGAACGCATCATCACGGTATCGACAATCGTGTCGGGCGTACCGATGAGCCAAGTTGTTGAACAATCGCAAAAAGAGATTGACAAGATGGATATTCCGCAAGGTATATCTATCCAATTATCAGGTAGTTATGAAGACCAACAGGACTCATTCAAGGACCTCTTGACGCTTGCAGTGCTGATTATCATCTTGGTTTACATCGTGATGGCAGCACAATTTGAGAGCTACACCTACCCCGGCATCATCATGACGTCGTTGATGTTTGCATTCTCAGGTGTGTTCATAATTCTCTGGTTGTCAGGGCATACGCTCAACGTCATGTCAATGATTGGCGCAATCATGCTAATCGGTATCGTTGTGAAGAACGGTATTGTTCTCATTGACTACATCACGTTGAACCGCGAGCGAGGCATGTCAATCAAGCGCTCGGTAATTGATGGTGGTAAATCGCGTTTGCGCCCGGTTGTAATGACCACACTGACAACGATTTTGGGTATGATTCCAATGGCCATCGGTACGGGTCAAGGCTCCGAGATGTGGCGACCGATGGGAACAGCGGTAATCGGTGGTTTGACATTCTCGACCATCTTGACGTTGCTGTTTGTCCCCGTGCTGTACTGTGTTTTCGCATCAACGGGAGTGAAGCGTAACCGCCGAAATCACCGCAAAACAATTCAAACCGCTAAAAATCAGACAAAATGAAAGCAATATTAATAACATTTGACCAGGCTCACTACGAAAAAATCCTCGATGTGCTAGAACGGAATAATTGTCGAGGCTTCACCTCATGGCAGGAAGTACAGGGCCGAGGCTCTCATAGTGGAGAACCGCACTATGGGAGC
The DNA here is from genome assembly GCA_964436925.1 of uncultured Bacteroides sp. Classification (GTDB taxonomy): domain Bacteria; phylum Bacteroidota; class Bacteroidia; order Bacteroidales; family Muribaculaceae; genus CAG-873. Next base: position 14,219 of record CAYTFG010000049.1, read on the forward strand.
CACGCGTGGCCGTCGCTGGCGTCGGCAATAATTACAATCGTTGAGGACCAACGTGTTAGCAAGATTTTGGAGTTACTAAAAGCTATGGATGACGAACGACCAAAGCTAGGATTAAGGGCGTTTGTGTGGCAAATTGACGCGACAGTGTGATTTTTTCAGAAAAAAAGTGCGGAAATAGTTGCACATGTCAAATAAAGTCGCTACCTTTGCAACATCAAAATCAAACTAAGTGACGCGCATGTGGCGTAATTGGTAGCCGCGCTAGACTTAGGATCTAGTGACGTGAGTCGTGGGGGTTCGAGTCCCTTCATGCGCACTGAAAAGACTGTTAATCAGATGATTAGCAGTCTTTTTTTGTTGTATGGGGTTGTATAGGGTTGGCGAGGG
>CAYTFG010000050.1:0-14521 GCA_964436925.1 uncultured Bacteroides sp.
TAAGTACGCCACCTGAGATTTACACTATTTAACGCTTACCGCAAAAACACCGATTAAAATGCCACAAAAACACCGATTAAAACACCACAAAAACACCGATTTATTTTGTAGAGCAAAATAAATTCTCTAATTTTGCGAAAGAAACATTAGAATATACACCCATGAAGTATTTGACAAGAGTAGCAGATAAAATACTGAAAGAAAGGCTTGAAGCGTTTGGTGCAGTACTTATTGAAGGGCCCAAATGGACAGGTAAGACTACGACAGCCGAGCAACAAGCAAAAAGCGTCATAAAGATGCAAGATCCTGATAAGGCTGAAGACCTCATCGCTACAGCTATGACAAAGCCTTCACTACTTCTAAAAGGAGACAAGCCAAAGTTGATAGATGAGTGGCAGGATGCACCTATGTTATGGGATGCAGTACGCACTGCAGTGGATAATGCAGGAGGAGCACCCGGGCAGTATATTCTAACAGGAAGTAACACCGTTGATAAGACAAAAATAAGGCATACCGGAACCGGTCGTATCACCAAAATGAAAATGCTTCCCATGAGTTTGTGGGAATCAAAAGAATCATCAGGCGAAGTCTCAATAAGTAAGCTATTTGAAGACCCGAATTACGAATTTGACGGTGCTACATCAAAGCTTGATATTCCGGAACTTATTAAAGCTGCCTGTCGAGGTGGATGGCCGGCATCACTTCAACTTAGCGAAAAGGCAAGTATGCTGATAGCGCGAGACTATGTCAATAGTGTGTGCGAAACAGATATTTCGGCAATCGACAAAAAGCAACGTAACCCAAAGATTGCCCGACAGATTATGCGCTCTTATGCAAGAAATATCAGCACATTGGCAAAAAAGACGGCTATCCTTGCTGACGTCACCTCTTCGGGAGACATTAGCCTATCAATGGATAGTTTTGATGATTACATTTCGGCACTAGAGAAACTATACGTTATACAAGACATGGATGCGTGGTGTCCTGCAATCAGAAGTAAAACCGCTGTGCGTAGCGCTCCAAAACGTAGTTTCACCGACCCATCAATTGCCGTTGCTGCATTAGATCTTAATGCCGAAGCATTAGAAACACAGCTAAAAACCTTCGGATTTATCTTTGAACAGATGTGTATTAGAGATTTGAGAGCGTATACAGCAGATTTCAATAGCCGTATATCATACTACAGAGATCGTTACGGACTAGAAGCCGACATTGTACTTCATTTAGAGAATACTCAATACGCCTTAATTGAGTGCAAACTAGGCAGCCACGATATTGACGAAGGCGCTAAACATTTGCTAGAAATGCGCAAGCTTATTCGTGAATACAATAAGGCTGAAAAGCAGGTTCCACTACGAGAGCCCGACCTTCTAATAGTAATGACAGGTGGCAGTATGGCCTATGCGCGTCCCGATGGAGTAAAGGTCATTCCTTTGGCGTGCCTAAGAGATTAAAGGAACAATATTCCGAACGAATTCCAAATAAGCATGCCTAGAGATGCTTATTTTTACTATTTTATTCCAAATAAGCAGATTTCAACAGGCTTATTTTTACCATTTGGGCAAAATATGCGTTTTTCGACGAAATTAAATGCTTAATTTGCTGTTTTATCAATCACCGAAAGTCGGGGAAGTATAGAGTGAAGGGAAGCGTTATTTTGTGACTGAGGCTTTGCGCTCGTTATAGAGGGCTTCAATCATGACACAAACTTGCTCGGAGGATATGCGAGATGTATCGCAGGTGAGGTGATAGTTGTTGATATCGTTCCAACGCTTGCCGGTGTAGTGTTGATAGTGTGCGGCACGAGCTTTGTTGATGCGTTCGATTTCTTGAACGGCAGTAGCTTCTTTCAAGCCATAAGATGCAATAGCGCGCTTGACTTTGTAGTCCATATTGGCATGAATAAAGATGTTTACGCAATTGGGCATATCGCGCAAAATCCAGTCGGAGCAACGGCCAACGATGACGCAATCACCTTGTTGAGCCACACGACGAATAACGCGATTGGTGGCAACAAACAGTGAGTCGCTTGATGATAATGATTTTTCGATAGGTGCTTCATAATCTTGCATCACCATGCGCATCAGCAAGTTGGGGTTGATAGATTGTTCCTTGGCGGTGATATCGCTTTCGGTCATACCACTTTCTTGGGCTGCAAGGGCAATCAATTGATTATCATAGTATTTAATGCCTAAATCATCGGCAATACGCTTGCCTATATCGTGGCCACCGCTACCATATTCGCGCGCGATTGTGATAACGATGGGCGCTTGGTCAACGGTGAGAGGTACTTGTTCGGTCGAAATATTGACTTTGCCACCTGTTTCCCAACTTGTAACAAATTTGAGGTATGGAGCGAGGAGCTTTACAAACGGGCCTGTGAGGAGGGCGACAATGATTGTACCTTCGCGCACGCCGTCAATGTGACCGGATAGTATCAATGATAGAATCACAGCCAAAACGACAAGCGAGACGTCAAACATTATCTTAACCCGGCCAAACTCGCGGTTAAATCGTTTTGAGGCAATACGCACGAAGTATTCACCGCTAATCATCGTCACGTCAGCAGCGACTTCGAGGCATATACCGAGGGCAAGAATGATACAGCCGATTATCAATGAGCATATTTTCAGCATATACCACTGTGGCTGATAGACGGCCAAGAGTGCCATATTGGCATCAATAAAGAGGCCAAAGAGCAATGACACAGGTATTTGCATAACTAAATCAACTTTATTGGCTTTAATGCCTTTGCCACCGAGCATAAGCATTTGGCCAATAATGAGGACCATGTTAAGTAACACCATAATGCTACCCATTGTCATGGGCACACTTAAACTAACGACATAAGGAATACTGGATATTGGCGACGTTCCCAATACCGAACGTGTTATAAGGCTAACTCCCAGAGCAGTAACCCACAACGCAATTACAAAGACCGCATAACGTCGAGCTAATTCATTCTTGTTCATAGTGATGCAAAGTTACAAATTTTTCGCCAAAAATAGCTCACAAAAAGCGCTTTAGCAGTGCATAATAGCGATTTAGGGGTGTAATGTTTCAAAATCTCACTTTTTAGTTGTACCTTTGCATACACAATTTAAAATTTTATTATTTAGTTTTTAATCAATTATGAAAGCATTTGTATTCCCCGGGCAAGGGGCACAATTCGTAGGCATGGGTAAAGACCTCTACGATAACAATGCCGAAGCTCGTGAAATGTTTGAACGTGCTAATGAAATATTAGGTTTCCGTATCACCGACTTAATGTTTGCCGGTACCGACGAAGACCTACGTCAAACCAAAGTTACACAACCTGCAATATTTTTACATTCAGTAATCTTAGCTAAGTCACTTGGCGAAGAATTCCAACCTGACATGACCGCAGGTCACTCACTAGGAGAATTCTCAGCATTGGTAGCAGCGGGAGCGCTCAGCTTTGAAGACGGTGTACGTCTCGTTTCAGCACGTGCAATGGCTATGCAAAAAGCATGTGAACAAAATCCTTCAACCATGGCAGCAGTACTTGCATTGCCCGATGAAACCGTTGAAGAAATATGTGAAACTATTGACGGCGTTGTTGTATGCGCAAACTACAACTGCCCCGGACAAATCGTAATCTCAGGTGAAGAAGCAGCAATTGACGCAGCATGCGCTAAGATGCTTGAAGCCGGAGCAAAACGTGCACTTAAGCTCAAAGTGGGTGGTGGTTTCCACTCTCCTTGCATGGAGCCTGCACGCGCAGAATTGGCTGAAGCAATCGCTAAGACTCAATTCCAAACTCCACGCTGTCCGGTTTACCAAAACGTAGACGCACTTCCTCACACAAATCCTGAAGAAATCAAGGAAAACTTGATTGCACAACTCACCGCACCTGTGCGTTGGACCCAAGCAGTTAAGAACATGATTGCCGACGGAGCAACCGAATTTGTAGAACTCGGCCCGGGCAAAGTACTTCAAGGACTTGTAAGCAAGATTTCACGCGAAGTAAGCGTTTCAGGAAAGCAATAATTCACTGAAATAGAATAAAAGAAGGAGATAAGCACTCTAGTCATTAGAGGTTTATCTCCTTTTTTTTGTGTTGTATAATAAATTATGGGGAAATTAAAAGAGCGAGTCGACTTCATCAAGAGGTCGGCTCGCTTCCATATATAAAAACATGAGATAAAAAGTATCGCGGATTAGTGCCATCCACCGCCACCGAAACCGCCAAAGCCACCGCCTCCCATACCGGACGATTGGCCAACAGTAGTCACAGTGCTTGACGAAGTGAATGAAGCAAGTGTGGAGCCTCCGGCAACAGCGCCATCGCTATAGTAGCCGTACCATGAATCGGAATTATTGGAAATAGTCACACCTGACTGTAGCTTGTAAGAAGCTGAAGTGATTGTGCTGCTACTCAAGAGGACACACATTGTGCTATAGGAGCGTGGCATTGCAAAAGTGATTAACGGGTTGTTTGAAGCATCAACAAGTGACAAAATATTGTTTGCACTTGAGGAAATGTTGTTGATAATCACTGAGCGTTGCTTGCTGGATGTTGAAGGTGATGCAGCTGAGCCACCAAGGCCTATGACGGTACCACCATTGATTTTGAAATAGTTAGAATTGTCAGCATCAATGCCTTCTTCGGGAGAAGATGTGCCGGAAGATAGGATAACGCCACCATTGATGTTGATAGTGCCGTTAGAGTCAATACCGTCATTATTGATGGCATAAGCGAAAATCTTACCGCCGTTAACGGTTATATCGGTTGCTGCATTGATGGCATCATCATAGGCATAAACATATATTGAGCCGTCATTAACAGTGAGTTTTGCCTTACTTTCGATACCTTCAGAGCCATCGCTGACGCCGGTCACAGCTACACGGATATTACCACCGTTGATAGTGATATTGCCATCAGAGCGAATGCCTTTGGGGGATGATGTCAAGTTCTTTGAATAGGTGTACACAGTTCCGGAAGTTGCGATTGTGATGTCACCACCGTCGATAACCAAATTACCGTCAGAGCTTAGGCCTTTGCCGCCTCGTCCGGTTGATTTGCAAGTAATTGTACCGCCGGAGATGTTTATATCGCCATCAGCTTTGATTCCGGCAGCTGAGGACGTGTCTTTATCGTCGGTATCATAAACAGCACCGCCCGAAGTGTTTAAGCTTAAAACACCGCCTTTAATATCGACATTGAGGTCAGTCTTGATACACTTGCCTGCTTCGGAAGACACATTGGCATAAATGTAACCGCCATTGATGGTTACGCCTATCGCATCATCGCTATCGCCCTTAACGTGAATGGCGTTTTTGGCTGCAGAAGGGACTACTAATGTCACGCCCGGGCGCATCCAGAAGTATCCGTCGGTCACAATGGCGTGCTTATAGTTACCGGTAACAGAAAGTACGCCCGAACCGCTGAATAACATATTGGCTTCACTGAAGAAACAGCCTTTGCGGTCCTCAGCGCTTTCGCTACTACCTGAGATATAATAAGAATCAGCGGTGTAAGTGCCGGCATCTTCAAGTGTATTATTTGTGCCATCTGAAAGGTGTACAAACATACGTTTTTTACATTGGTTGTTGATAGCCGGGCCTTTGGTTGATTTGAGAGAAACGCCGTTAAGAGTCAACTTGAATTTTTTCTCGCCATAGATTTTCAAAGCGCCATCGTCGGAAGTACCGCTGACAATGATTTCGACGTTTTTGACTGAATTGGTCAACATATCGACGGTTACATAAGCGCCGTCAACGTTTGTAATCACTTTATTGCTAGATGATTCGACTGTGGCTTTATTGCCGTCATAGACGACTTTAACGGTAGTAGAGAATGAATTAGCTTCCCAATAGAAGTCAGCATCGTCACCCACCACATCACGAGATGCATCGGTGGCTTTTGTGCCGTCATAGGCGGTTATCACAGCGTTAAAGTCAGGAGTTATCGAGGAAGAAGATGATGAAGAACCGCCCGAAACATTGGTATTACCACCATCGTCAGGAAGTTCGGGAGTGCTCCATGAGAATCCGTCATCGTTTGTAGAGCAGGCGGTTAACAGACCTGCGGCTATAATTGAGGATAAGACTATAAATCTGTATTTTCTCATTTTGATTGTTGTAAGGTTATTAAATTTTTTGTGATGATAAAATTATTTCATCCGCCTTACAAGTCAAAACTAAATATACAATTTCTAGCTTAATGCCGACAAAGTCAATTATTTAAGACATATTTTAGAGTAAGGATTTTATCTGATTCCTTTGATGAATTTGTAAAAGGAAGTGAAGATATTTGGGGATAAATTTAAGATACTCATATACAAAGAGATTCCAGAATGACGCAACGGCAGGAGCCCCTCAGTGCGCATTTTATTGGCTAACTCGAGTTGGCAAGTATAACCGCTTTTTATGCTGCGCTTGTAAGCCATCAAGACGCGGTGAGAGATGAGGTCATCAAAGACGGCACGCATTGAATGGTCACGAACATAACGACGTTTAAAGCGATTGAGCGAGCCCATGGCTGACATCATGTCAAAGATGTTTTGCTCAACGTAGCTATTCATAAATGATTTTTCGTTATGGAGGTAGTTGTAAAGTTTGGCGCGGGTGTAGCGTATGCGCTTGGCGAGATAAATAGCTCGCGGCACAAATTCTTCATCCTCATGGCGAATAGGTAGCATTTTCAAGTCACATTCGGTATAGAACGAGCGACGATAGCAGTAGGCCCACACCATTGGCTGATAATGGTTTTGGCGCAAGAAATCAGCACCTTCCATGACTTCGGTTTTGTTGCGAGCCACTTTATGAAATAGAGCCTTAAGTTCTTCGCCTAATCGGGTAACATGGTTATAGTCAAACATCAGCATATCCAAGTTGTCACGTTGCATCTCTTCGGCACAAACTGACATTGCATCGGGCATCAACGTGTCATCAGCGTCCAAGAATAGGATAAAATCGCCGGATGCCATCTGCACACCGTGGTTGCGAGCTTCGCTCACGCCAACGTTGTCAATATGGGCAACCTTGACAAATGCATATTTTTTCTTGATAAGGTCAAGCAACTCGGCAGAGCTGTCGGTTGAGCCATCATCTACAAAGATAGCTTCATAATTGCTATAATTTTGTCCTGCAATAGAGTGCACACATTTAAGCAAAAATTGTTCACCGTTATAGACCGGAATTATAACCGAAAAAAGTGGATTCATTGATGAATTTTGGTATTAAAAAAAATAGTGAGACCGTATAAAGATATTTTATAAGCGATAGTATTAATTGAGAGGGAATTAGTGGCGGGAACTAAGCGATTAATTGGAGAATTCTCGCCACTAATTATGTCGGGAGGACTGACAAGGAAAAGCCTTTATAGCTTTTCGTCATCTAGCGAAGATTCATAATCGAAAGCATCTTCTTCGTTGAAAATGATTTCGTCATCGTAATCTTCATCCTCAGTCATATCAACTTCTTCAGCATCAGCCATGTCGTCGTCATCCCAATCGGCGTCTTCGCCCCAAGCGTCGGGACTGATGTTGTGATAGTCTTCACCGAAATCTTCGTCATCGTCGGGAGCTGGAGCGTTTTCAAAGATGAACTCATCTTCTTCACGCACACGGTGCTGACCGTCGAGCGGGCGGTGGATTATATCGGCTGTTCCAATGCGATTGTTTTCATCATTGATAGCGCGCCACAATTCGTCTTTGAGGTTTGCAATACCAAGTCCGGTAACTGATGAGATGAAAACGTGGGGTAAATCGGTTGGCAACAATGGCTCAATTTCGGCAATCAGTTCGTCATCGAGCATATCGCTCTTTGAGATTGCAAGTACACGCGGTTTGTCCATCAACTGCGGGTTGAAGTGTTCCAATTCCTTGAGTAGAATCTCATATTCGCGTGTAATGTCGTCGGCATCGGCAGGTACCATGAAAAGTAACACGGCATTACGCTCGATGTGGCGTAAAAATCTAAGTCCAAGGCCTTTACCTTCGCTGGCGCCTTCAATAATACCGGGGATATCGGCCATAACAAAAGAACGGCTGTCGCGATAGGAAACAATACCCAGCTGAGGTTCCATGGTTGTGAAGGGATAGTCAGCAATCTTGGGGCGTGCAGCCGAGACTGAAGACAATAGTGTTGATTTACCGGCATTGGGGAAACCAACCAAACCAACATCAGCCAAAAGTTTCAGCTCCAATATTACAGACTTTTCAATAGCGGGTTCACCGGGCTGAGCATAACGAGGTGTGCGATTAGTTGCTGACTTGAAATGCCAGTTTCCAAGGCCACCGCGACCACCACGCAACAAGGGCACTTCTTGACAATCTTCGGTTACCTGAGTGAGGAAATCGCCTGTTTCGGCATCGAAAACCACAGTACCGCAAGGCACGTCAATGATAACGTCTTCGCCATCTTTTCCAAAGCTACGACCACCTGAACCGGACTGACCATTGCCGGCGAAAATGTGACGACGAAATTTCAACGGCAACAAAGTCCACATATTTTGATTTCCGCGCAAGATGATGTGACCGCCACGACCGCCATCACCGCCATCAGGCCCACCTTTGGGCACATATTTAGCGCGATAGAAATGTCGCGAGCCGGCGCCACCCTTACCGGAACGGCACAATATTTTTACATAGTCTATGAAATTGGAATCAGCCATAGTGTTGAATTTAGATTTTATTCAATTATTTATTAAACAAACATATAGTTCAAGATGTTGAGCCTTGAACTGTTTTTAACCGTAGTCCAATCGTGAAAATCGCGATTGCCACTTCCCCAAACCTCAAATGATTGAGTGCTCTTGGGCTAATTATACTACAAAATTAGCACTTTTTCAGCTAACCAACATGTAATTAGGCTATTTTTTAGAGAAGATTAGGGATTATAGATGTCAGGATTGAAGAAATCCATGATGTCGCGAGACTGATTGAGGGCATGACGAGCCGGAGACTGAGGATTTAATTGAGTTGCACGCTCGTAGTCAGTAATGGCTTGCGCACGCTGTCCAATGCGCCAATAGACCTTGCCACGCATGAAATAAGCGCTGTCATCGTCGGCGTGCTCAGCGATATAGGCATTTAATTGCTTCAGTGCCTCGGCGAAGTTGTCGGCATCAACAAGTGATTTTATTTGTTCAAGTTCAAGCATAGGTCACTGAAGTGTTTGCGTCCACGCAGGTAGTATTGGACAATGATATTGCAATGAGTGTCTTTGCGAGTGTCAAGGAGGTCGACATCGGGATGTGACTTATATTTCTTGCGCATAGTGGCGAAATCGCGATGTGCACGCCACACAGCGCCTGCATTGGCGAAGTCAAATTTTGCCACAAACATCGCCCATGCCAAAGTATCGAGCAAACGACGTCTAAACAACTTGACTGTGCGAGTTGAATCGGGCAAATTCTTGTGTAGCATCAAGAGGTTGTTGCGGAAGTTCAGATAGGTCTTGCGAGGATTGGATGCGGGCAAACTACCACCGCCGAGGTGATAAACCGTTGACTGAGGAACGACAACGATATCTTTTCCGGTCAAGAGAATGCGCCAACAGAGGTCAATCTCCTCCATGTGGGCAAAAAATTCTTTATCCAAACCGCCGACTTGCAAATATAGGTCAGAACGCACCATCAATGCAGCGCCGGTTGCCCAAAAGACAGAGACAACATCGTCATATTGGCCATTGTCTTTTTCAACAGTTGAGAACAAGCGACCTCGACAGAAGGGATAACCGTTGCAATCCATAAATCCGCCTGACGCTCCGGCATATTCAAAAGTGTCGCGATGGTGGTCCGCAAGGATTTTTGGTTGGCAAGCTCCCACCTCGGGGTGTGACTCCATGTATTCATATAGCGGATTTAGCCATTTAGAGGCCGTTGAGACGTCGGAATTGAGTAGGATGGTATATTTATACCCCGTAGCCCTAATCGCGCGATTATAGCCCTCTGCAAAGCCGTAATTTTCATCGAAGCGAATAAGCTTTACATCGGGGAATACAGTTTCCATCAATTCGAGGGAGTCATCGGTGCTACCATTGTCGGCAACAATGACGTCAGCGATTGAGAGGTCGGTAGTGTGAAGCACCTGCGGAAGGTATTCCTCAAGGAGATGCTCACCATTCCAGTTTAATATAATAACTGCTACGGGTTTCATTGTTCGGTTGTTTGAGAGGGAAAAGATACGGGATTTTTCCAACGTTTATGCGACCAAAGCCAAATAGCGGGATTGCGTTCAATGGTTTCTTGAAGCATTTGAGCATATTTATCGGTCACAGAATATTCAGGCAAAGAGCTAATATCATCGGTAATGAGTCGGGTAACAACTTTGTAGTGACCGCGGCTCAACTTAATCATATCCCAATAGACGACAGCCATATCCAAGCGACGAGCCAATTGCTCAGTGCCGGTGATAACCGCCGTGGGATGATTGAGAAATTTCACAACGTGGGTGACATCGCCATGGCTTGGCTTTTGGTCACTCATAAAACCGGTTACCGAGGGCATATTTTGTCGGCGCAACATGATGAGGTCTCTCAACACGTGAGACTTTGCAAAAGAACGAGAATGGAAACGGCTACGCAATTTGAGCATAGTCTCGTCCATCCACTTGTTGCGTAACGGGCGATAGACTTGGGCATAAACGGCATCAACATTAGCCTTATACTTAACGCATAAGGTCATTGACGTAGCCCACTCCCAGTTAAAACAATGGGAAAAATAGACTACAACCGATTTACCTTGAGCGACAAGATTGTCTATAACTTGGAGGTCCTCCCACTCCATGCGACGCATCATTTCAGCATCGGAGATGTGGCCCAACTTTATGGTCTCGACAATGTAATCAGCGAAATTGCGATAGAATTGGCGCTGAATTGTCTTTATTTCTTTTTCGGATTTATCGGGGAAAGAATCTACCAGGTTTTTGCGCACCACAGCACGGCGGTATCCGATGATGTCATAGAGGATGACATATACCACGGTTGACAGCGCATAAAGGCATGAAAGCGGTAAATGCGCTAAGCCGTCCAACAGCCATTTGACAGGTAGATACTTCCAATTTTTCATTTGACGAGTTCTCCTTTGAGTGTCTCACCGTCGGGCGAAACTGATTTAAGTATAACAGGAACGACCTTATTGTCAAGAGAAGGCACGGCACCGTCAACTTCAATTTTGAGATAATTGTCGGTAAATCCCGACATTGGGTGCTCGGGACGCGGGTGTTCAAGAAGAACCGGGCGCGTTGTACCCACAAATCTATTGCTGAAGTTAATGAGTTTTTGCTCGGAGAGAGCCAACATTTGGCGTGTGCGTTTATGTTTTTCTTCCTGAGAGACAACGTGTTCGATTTGCAGCGCGCGTGTTCCGGGACGTTCCGAGTAGGTAAAGACATGCAAGCGCGAGATGTCAATACTTTCAATAAAAGCCTTGGACTCTTCAAAACATTCAAGAGTCTCACCTCTAGCTCCGACTATAAGGTCAACGCCAATAAAAGCATCGGGAATTGTAGAACGAATCTTCTCAATTTTAGCGCGGAATAAAGCCGTGTCATAGTGACGGCGCATTAGCGACAACACTTGGTCACTACCACTCTGCAAGGGCACGTGGAAGTGAGGCATAAATCGGCGAGAACCTGCCACCCACTCTATTATCTCATCAGTGAGGAGATTTGGCTCAATTGAAGATATGCGATAGCGCTCGATGCCATCGACCTCGTCAAGAGCTTTAACCAAGTCAAAGAAATTATCGTCACGACCTTTACCGAAGTCGCCGATGTTGACACCTGTAATCACGATTTCCTTACCGCCTTCGGCAGCAACTTGGCGCGCTTGAGCCACCATTTGCTCAATTGTTCCCGAACGGCTACGACCTCGAGCCATTGGGATGGTGCAATATGAGCAATAATAGTCACAACCGTCTTGCACTTTCAAGAAATAGCGAGTGCGGTCACCGCGACTGCATGACGGGAGGAATTGACGTAAATCTTTGTGGGGAGATACGACGGTGCGCGGTTGATGATTAGCGGTCCACTCTTCCAAGAACTGAACGAGATTCAGCTTCTGGTCAGCACCGGCAACAATCTGCACACCAGGGATTGATGCAACCTCTTCACTCTTGAGCTGTGCATAACACCCGGTAACAATAATTACCGCATCGGGATATCTGCGAGAAAAAGAGCGAATGGTCTGTCTACATTTTTTGTCGGCCAATTCGGTCACACTACAAGTGTTGACAACGATAATGTCGGGAGTTTCACCGGCCTGAACACGGCGAATACCATGTTCAGCCATCATACGGGCGACAGTTGACGTTTCGGCAAAATTGAGCTTGCAACCAAAAGTGTGAAACAAAGCGGTGCGAGTACCAAATGTAGTATTATCAATCATTCTCAGTAAAATTTTCCACAAAAATACTCATTTTCCACCAAACATCAATAAAACTAGCTATTCAAGGGCTGATTTTTGGAAGATTTAATAATAAAGCTTGCCAAAACTCAGAAAAGTAAAGAGGTGATAAACTGAGTGTTGGCAAGCCATATAAAGTTTCAAAGAGAGAATTTACTCAATAAACAGCACTTTGGCTGTGTCGCGCGGTTTTGCCTCGGGAGCTTCATCGGGATACCCCACTGCAATAGCATAAAGGAGAGTATAATCCTCGGGGATTTGCAATTTGGCAACATAAGGAGCTGCATCGGCATCATTTTTCATGAAAGCGATAGGACCGCCCAGGCAGCAAGTACCCAAGCCAAGAGATTGGGCTGCAAGAATCATATTTTCACCGAGGAGCCCGCAGTCAATTTGACCTGCACCGTTAGCAGGAGAAGCAATAAAGATAACAGCGGGAGCATTGCGGAACATATTTTTGAACGAGGGGTCAGAAGCCATACGCTCGTTTTTAGCCTTGAAAATCGCAGTGATACCATTAATCCACTCGGCATTGTCAACGACGCGCACTTGCCAAGGTTGTTGATTCATACCGCTGGGCGCATTGATACCGCAGTTGACAATAGTCTGAAGTTTTTCACGCTCCACAGGAGTATCTTTATAAGCACGAATACTGCGACGATTCATTATTGAAGAAATGACTTGATTTTCGCCACAGCACTTAGGTTGAGAAGTAGTTTGAGCCATAGCAGAGAAATTAATAGCTAATAAAGTTGCAACAGCAACAAATGTTTTAAATGGTTTCATAAATTACTTGATTGATATTATTTTAGAATCGAAAGTTACTAAATAATAGCGAAAGATACAAAAATAAATTTAGCATGAGATATTTTTGGGAATAAGAAAAGTTATTACGATATTTGCGTTACGAAGTTTACGTAACGTAATTTACGTAATGAGAAAAACTAAATAAAGAGTCATGATGAAACCTACTAACCCATTTCTAATTTCAGGATACTACAGCCCGGAGTATTTTTGCGACCGCGAGCATGAGACTGCAACAATCATTGAAGCGTTGAACAATGGGCGCAACATAACACTGATAGCACCTCGACGTATAGGAAAAACGGGGTTGATTCGCCATGTATTTTATAAATTGAAAGAGTCAGAGCCCGAGATAATCACGTTGTATATGGATATATATTCCACGCAATCATTAGGCGACTTTGTTAGATTATTTGCCAATACGGTTTTAGGACAACTCGACTCGGCGCCACAAAAAGCCATTAGCCGAATCGGGCAATTCATTCGCAGTTGTCGTCCTGTGTTTACGATTGATGAATTGACAGGAATACCTAAAGTCACAATTGACGTAAATCCGGCTCAAGAAGAAAGTACGCTAAAAGAAATATTTGACTACCTGGGTTCATCAAAGAAGCGTTGTTACATTGCCATTGACGAGTTTCAACAAATCACAGAATACCCGCAAAAAGGTGTTGAAGCGTTGCTGAGATCTTACATTCAATTTCTGCCGAATGTGAATTTCATTTTTGCAGGTAGCAAGCAACATGTCATGCAAGAGATGTTTACATCCTCAAAGCAACCGTTTTACATGAGCACTCAATTACTTGCAATTGACACAATTAATCGCGAAGAGTATGCAAAATTTGCGATTAGCCACTTTGCTAAAAATCATATCAAATTGGGAGCTGATGTTTTTAATGCGATATATGATAAATTTGACGGGCACACATGGTTTGTACAAGCAATGCTAAATCGCTTGTACGGATACAACCGCGATGTAACCCCGGAATTGGTCACATACGCAATTGAACAAATATTGTCGGACATGAGCTATTCTTATGCCGAATTAATGAGATCTTACTCGGCAGGCGCGATTAGATTGATGAAAGCGATAGCACAGGAAGGATGTGTAAAAGAAATCATGGCTGGTGACTTTATCGAAAAACATAAACTTCGTGCGGCAAGCAGTGTGAGCTCCTCTTTGAAGAAACTGATTGACAAGGAAATGGTCTATCAAACGCCCAACGGATATATAATTTACAATCGTTTCTTGAATGAATGGCTTAAAACTCAGATATTTTAAAGGGTGAAAAAGTTGATAAGAAGATAAAAGCGCCGTCCCGGGAAAATTGCTCATCAAGCA
>CAYTFG010000051.1:0-5697 GCA_964436925.1 uncultured Bacteroides sp.
ATATTTTGTATCCACACGATTCATCAACCTCACGGCGCTCATTTCATCCAAGGTAATCGTTTCAAATTTACTTAATATTGCACTTGTCATGGCTTATTATTGGTTTGGATTATAGACATTTGTCAATAACTGTTGCGAATGTAGACAAATTTCCATTTACAAAAATTGCTTACTCGACATTTTCTCAAATCTCCAATACGCACACTTGTATTTAACAAATTTTCAAGCGATTATTACACAAAGAAGGCATACACAACAGCAATCAATACTTTGTGTATGCCTCTAAATATCGTTTAAAGCTATAGAGCTTTATCAGCTTTTTCTCAACTCTTTTGCCAAAAGCAAAAGTGCCACAGTTGATGCTCTATCAATTACTCGGCTACGATCTCCCGGGAATTTAAATACTTGCGAAATAACTTGGCTTGGCGTTTTTACTGCCATCCACACAGTGCCGACAGGCTTTTCAGGTGTTCCGCCACCGGGGCCGGCAATACCTGATGTCGCAACAGCACAATCTGTTCCGATTACACGGCAAGCGCCTTCCACCATTTGACGGACAACGGGCTCGCTGACTGCGCCGAATTCCTCAAGTGTGGCATTATCCACACCGAGCACGTTATGCTTCACCTCGTTGCTGTAAGACACCACGCTTCCTTTGAATGCGCTTGAGCTACCGGCTATCGAGGTTATGCGGTGTGCAATATTTCCGCCTGTACAGCTTTCGGCAGTAGCTACCGTCAAGCCCTTAGCGCCCAAATAATGCAACAATATTTCGGCAGGAGTTGCATCTCCATCATAAATCACCAAATCGCCCAGAATTGCCTTTAATTCTGCCACATGGCCGTCCATCTCAGCTTGCAACAACTTAGCATCTTGGTGGCGACCGTCGAGACGCAATCTTATCAATCCGGGGGTTGGCAAATAGGCCAAATGCAAATATGCGGGAAGTTTCTTCTCAAACTCATCAAGAGTCATCGCCAAACGTGATTCAGTGATATCTATCACCATCAATGTGTGGTGAGAAATTGCACCGTCAATGGGGAATTTCTTTTGCAAACGTGCCAACACTTCGGTATCCATGGCCGCACGCATTTCAAACGGCACACCTGGCATTGACACCAACACCTTGCCATCTTTTTCAAACCACATCACCGGAGCCGTACCCACCTTGTTTTGGATAACTTGGCAACTTGTAGGCACAAGGGCTTGCGCTGCCGTCAATGGATTTAGTTGAATACCGCGTTTCTTGAAAACTTCAATGATATTAGCCGACACCTCATCATTCATGTAAAGTTCTCCGCCAAAGTATTCACACAACACCGGCTTAGTGATATCGTCCTTGGTCGGGCCAAGGCCACCGGTTGTAAATACGACTTCACTCACTGCAAATGCGCGGTCTATAGCGCTGCGTATTTCGTCAGCATTATCACCGACCACTTGCACGTCATGGAGTTTCCATCCAAGTGGTTCGATACGACGAGCGATATCGCCCGAATTTGTGTCAATAACTTGACCTATCAAAATTTCATCGCCAATGGCGATAATAGACACATTCATTGTTTTTTATTTTTAGACTGTGACTCTGGCATAAGGTGCCAAGTCATAGGGACAAAAGTCTTTAGCCAAATATTTATAATATCCTGCAATCGCAACCATTGCTGCATTATCGGTGGTAAAAGCACGTTCGGGAATAAACGCTTTCAATTTAGCCGACTTGCAATAATCAGCCACAGCTTGACGCACACCCGAGTTAGCCGACACGCCACCGCCGATTGCTACAGTCTTCACACCTGTTTGCTTAACAGCTTTTTTGAGCTTATCAAGAAGAATGGCTATAATCGTGCTTTGCAACGATGCGGCAAGGTCTGCCTTGTTTTTCTCAATAAAATCAGCATCGGTCTTCAATGCATCACGCAATGTGTACAAGAACGACGTTTTCAATCCGCTGAAGCTATAATTCAGCCCTTCGATGCGCGGGCGGGCAAATTTAAATTTGGTAGGGTCGCCTTCAGCAGCCAAGCGGTCAATGTGAGGGCCACCGGGATAAGGCAAGCCCATAACCTTGGCGCACTTATCAAAAGCTTCTCCGGCAGCATCGTCTATGGTTTGTCCCAGCACTTCCATATCGTTGTAATTACGCACGAGGATAAGCTGAGAGTTACCACCGGAAATCAGCAAGCAGATAAAAGGATATTCAGGCACCTCATCATCAGGATTGTGACGAATAAAATGGCTCAACACGTGGCCATGAAGGTGATTCACATCAACAATCGGAGCGCGCAAGCCCAGCGACAAGCCTTTAGCAAATGAAGTACCCACCAAGAGCGAACCTAGCAAGCCGGGACCACGAGTAAATGCGATGGCCGAAAGGTCTGACTTTTGGATGCCGGCACGCTTTATTGCAGCGTCGACAACAGGAACGATATTTTGCTGATGAGCTCGTGAAGCCAATTCGGGCACCACGCCTCCATATTCTTCGTGAACTTTTTGCGAAGCGATTACATTGGATAGCAACAAGCCATCTTTGATGACAGCTGCGCTTGTATCATCACATGATGACTCTATGCCTAGTATTATTGTACTCATTTCTATCTATTTTGTACTTCTACTTGAATTTATTCCTTAGAAAACATAAGCGAGTCCCACAGTCACTAATGCCGTAGGAATATGCTTTATCAACACATAACGGGCTTCAAAGTTTACCTTCATTGTTGAGTTAACCTTCAAGTCTAGTCCGGCGCCACAATTTAGCCCGAACTTGGTTTCACGTGTTGACACATCGTCTTGACTCACATAGTCATCCTCAACCAATTGATTATTTATTATCCATGCGTTGACACCGACAATGGGATAAAACGACCATTTGCTTGTCGATAAATTTATCGGAAAATGTGCGTCTACTTCAAAGACTGATGCATCTCGCCCATTATGACGAAATACATACTCAGCCGATGGTTGCAACCGAAAATGGTCACTAAATGAATACTGGAAGAATGCACCACCCACAGCCGAGTTATTGCGCGCGGCATATCCTAACTTGACGCCAAATGCTCTATCTCCTTTCTCGGCATAGCCACAGAAAGCGCACGTAGACAACACCACTGCGAGCAGAACTCGCAACACACTGTGAACAAATACATTCTTCATGATTCTTTAGTATTTTTGTTTATATTGATATTTCTTTGTCGGCTAGTCAAATGCGCCCTCTATACTTTCCTCAACTTCAACCTCTTCAGGTTCGCTGTAGAAATCTTTCTCACACAAGTTGATGTAAGAAGGGAACACAAATTTAGTCTGTTGAGAATATGGCAATCTATTGTCTTTGTAGACTTTACTGATATATTTACCATAAATAGGCAACGCCATTGATGCACCCTGACCGTTTGCCATCGAGTTAAAGTGAATGTATCGTTCGTCACCGCCTACCCATACGCCTGACACCAAATCGGGAGTAAAGGCCATGAACCAACCATCGCTGTTATTGTTGGTTGTACCTGTTTTACCACCCATTTGAGCAGTAATATTGAACGGCGCACGACGCAAACGATTACCGGTACCGCTATCCACTACATTCAGCAACATGGACAGCATTTTATAATATGCTTTCTCACTGATTACATCCACTTGATTTGGAGTGAATTGAGTGATTATATTACCATTATTATCGGCAATTGCGGTAACAAAGACAGGGTCGGTGCGCATACCCTTGTTTGCAAAGGCTGTGTACGCTGTTACCATTTCTTTAATTGACACTTCACACGGTCCGAGACACAATGAAACCACAGCAGGAAGTTTATTGGTAATACCGAAGTTGTGCATATTTCTCACAAGCACCGCCGGTGACAATTGGCTCATGATTCTCGCTGAAATCCAGTTGTTTGAATTGGTCAACGCCCAACGCAAATCTACCATTTCGCCAACTCTTGAGTTACCTGCGTTACGAGGTGCCCATGGCTTTCCGTTTTCGTCCTTAAGAACCGGTTGAGCATTCAACATGACATCACACGGAGTGAAGCCTTCTTCCATTGCATAAGTGTAAAGGAACGGTTTTATTGTTGAACCTATCTGGCGACGTCCTGTCGAAACCATATCATATTGGAAGAATCTGAAGTCGGGGCCACCAACATACGCCTTAACATAGCCTGTCTTGGGGTCCATTGACATAAATCCTGCCCTCAAGAAGAACTTATGATAAAGTATTGAGTCGCGTGGCGACATCACTGTATCAATTGGGCCTGAATAGCTGAACACAGTCATTTCAATAGGCTTATTGAATTCTTGACGTATTTCCTCATCGGTCAATCCTCTAAGTTTTGCCACACGGTGACGCTCGCTGGTGTTTATTGCCTTCTGAATAAGCTTTTCACGTGCTTGTGCGGTCAACTCTTCAGGGTTGCTTGTATAAGGTGCTGATGCAGAACCGCGTTTTTCAGCATAGAAACGGCGTTGCAAATCTTTCATGTGCTCATTTACCGCTTCTTCTGCATATTTCTGCATACGGGTATCAATGGTCGTATAAATTCTCAAACCATCATTATACAAGTCATATTTTGAGCCATCGGGCTTAGTATTCTTTTCAATCCAACCAAACAACGGATTAATTTCCCATGCGATAGAGTCATCAACAAACGCTTGTTGATTCCATGACGGATAGTTGCGACGTTCGGGTTTTTTAGCTGTCATTTGACGGCGCAATTCTTCACGGAAGTATGGTGCCAAGCCTTCTTTGTGGTCTACACGATGGAATGCCAAGTTCAACGGTATGCGGCTCAACGAGTCACGTTCGGCCTCGGTAATTTTATCAGCCTTATTCATCTGCTCCAACACAACATTGCGACGTTCCAATGTGCGTTCAGGGTGGCGCACCGGGTTAAAATATGCCGGATTTTTCACCATACCCACGAGCATTGCTGCTTCCTCAATTGTAAGGTCTTTAGGGTCTTTACTGAAATAGATTTCGGTTGCACTCTTGATACCCACAGCATTGTAAAGGAAGTCAAATTGATTGAGGTACATCTTGATGATTTCCTCTTTTGAATAATAGCGTTCAAGCTTGATTGCAATCATCCACTCGATAGGTTTCTGCATAGCGCGTTGCCACATACCCGATGTGGGTGGTGTATACAACTGCTTTGCGAGCTGTTGAGTGATAGTTGAACCACCGCCCGAGCTCTTATGTCCCATCACACAAGTCTTGATAATTGCACGCATGAGCGCCTTGATATCAATACCCGAGTGCTCTTCAAATCGAGCATCCTCTGTGGCTATAAGTGCGTCTATCACATATTGCGATATTTCATTATAATCAGCATATACGCGGTTGCCGGTGCTGCGATAGTAACGTCCTATCTCTTGTCCATCGGCCGAATATACCACGGTTGCAAACTTATCTTGCGGATTTTTCAGCTCCTCAACCGGAGGCATATATCCGATAATTCCATTATATACAAGCAAGAAAAAGAGGGCTAAAAAGCCAACTATTCCAAAGAATATTCGCCACATGTAACGAATAATCTTCCATGTTGTTTTTTTATTTGACTTTGAGGCTTGTTGTGATGCCATGTTATATTTTTTCTTTGTCGATTGGTTACACGTTAATACAGTTAGTCAATAACTCACAAAATTACATTTTTTCCATAATATGACAAAGGGTATCGCTCATTCTTTTAATAAGAATAAGTATTTTGTTGTATCTTT
>CAYTFG010000051.1:5797-10251 GCA_964436925.1 uncultured Bacteroides sp.
TTTTGTTGTATCTTTGTGAAAAATTTTGACCAACTGAACTTATTAAAAAGCTATGACCGATAAATTCAATCAGATGCAACAAATAAAGCGTGAATTCTTTGCCTACCGCAATGGCATTATCGCTGACACGCTTCGCAAAAACGGTGCAAACTACCGCATTATATTTGGTTTAAACCTTCCACAATTGGTCGAAATCGCCAACAGAAACGGCAAAGACCGCGAGCTGGCACAAAAGCTCTGGGAAAACACATCTACACGTGAAAGCCTTTTATTAGCGCCAATGATTTTCCCCGCCGAAGACATGGACAAAGCCACTGCACTCAAATGGATTTCGGAAGTATATTCTGCCGAAGTTGGCGATATTTTGTGTCATCGTCTTCTCCGCCACCTCCCGTTTGCATTTGAATTAGCTACCGAAATAGCTGACAATGAAAAAGATTTGGAACGTTATTGCAGCTTGCGATTGCTGTTTAATCTTTTGCCAAAGCATATCAACGAGGCTGAAGCAATTGCCACAAAAGAAGCGCAACGCAACAATGATGCCACCAAGCACCTGGCTCAGCAACTAATTGAGGAAATAGAATTTCTAAAGGAATAATTCAGTCACGGTTCTCTATCACGACATTCGCTTGGACAGCCAATCTCCGAGCCACAGTCCGCCCAATATCAATGCGCAGCCCAAATAGCCGATAAGGCTAATTCTTTCGCCAAGCAATATTACCGAGGCTACCATCGTCAGTACCGGTTGGAAATACATATAATTGCTGGTCCTCACTGCGCCTAAACCCTTGATTGAGAACGACCAGAGAACGTAAGCCAGCAAGGAAGCAAACAAGCCCAAGAAGCCGATATTCAAATAAACGGCAGGCACCATCAACAAGTGTGGCGAGAATCCCGAATCACCGAAAATCATAAACGGCACTGCTGTTACAACGCCATAAAAGAATGTCTTGCGAGTGACAAACCATGTATCATAATTCACTGTCAATCGGCGCAATACAATACTATAGACGGCCCAACAAACTGCTGCAATTATTGACAGCAAGTCGCCCAACGGATTTACTTGGAAATTGGTGCTACTGTTAAAGATAACACACCCCACCCCAATAAACGCTATCAATGAGCCGATTACAACTCCACGCGACGGACGCTCATTTTTATAAACAAGTCCAATTAAGAATGTTGTTATCAGTGGTGATAATGAGGTCAATAGTGAAACATTAGTTACCAACGTATATTCCAATGCATTGTTTTCGGCGATAAAATAAAGTGAACCTGCGAGCAAACCGCACACGGCAAACGCAAATTCATCTTTTAGTGTGTTACATAGAATACGTTTATGGCTGATAAGCAATATAATAAGATACGCCAAAACAAAACGATAAATGTATATTTCAGCCGGGCCCAAACCATTTTCCAGCAGAACCTTGGTTGAGACAAATGACAATCCCCACACTGATATCGCCAATAGCGCACCAATGTGATAAATCATCATCGAGGATTTTTTGTCGTTCTTATTAAGCAATTCTGTAGCCATTATTCTTCAGCAACTAAACATGTCCACAAATTTAGCTATTTTTTTGGCATTTACATAGTGTTTGTTAATAAATTAATCGCCCCGCTACTTTTAAAATAGCGAGGCGAACTAATATTCTTGAAATAACGCTGTTAATACGATATATTATTCAGCGTGTCAATGTTTTGGTCGGTAGCCTTTGCATTAAACAATGCATTTAGTCGTGCTAGTGTTATGCGACACTTTGGTCTGAAGAAATCGGTCTTCATATATCGCAATATACTGCAATATAGCCACTTCGCCTCAATGTGATTTTGCATCTTATTCAGCGGTGACATGACAACAAATAATTTTCCGTTGCCAACCGTCAATTCAAATGCCAAGCCCAATTTATGGTTACGCTCCACATTATCAATCACTTGTATAATTGGAGTAAATCCTTCGGGGAATCCATCAAGAATCATTGGATGGCTTTTCTTGATGATATTAAACCACTGCCATGACGTGTGCATATCGGTTGGGAAATAATTAAATATCGAGTGGCGCGGTGCTGTCAAGATACCCAATGTTCCAGGTGATACCGGTTTGTTGTTATTTGTGCTGATGGTCTTGAACATTCGATAGTTCCAATAGTCGGTTGTGAACAACCCGTCAATGGTATTGTCAGCATACTGTGAACCATCGGCAAGCAACAGCACTGATGCACCGTTTTTGAGTTTCTCGGCAATTTGTGAGGTTAATTTATTTGTAACCAATATGCCGGTAGTATCAATCGTGCAACGTGAAGGATAAATCCATATTGGATAGGTATTCCCATAATTTGTGCCCTCTATTCTCATTGAGAAATTCAATTTCGTGGGACGATCAAACTTTGACAAATCTATCTCGACATTGCCTAACTCGCTCAATCCTATTGAATCATAGGGCATATCTATTTTTCCCGAGATACTTCCTAAATTCCAATTCAATGTCTTATTTTCAATGGGCGATTCTGTATAATTGGCCAATAAAACATTAGCTTTTAATTTCTCATTGCTTGAATAGCAGAATTTTGGAGCTGAGAGGAGGGGCACTACCGGTGAGCACCATTGGCGCCACTCGTTAGGCGTTGTTATACCCTTTGAATCCATGAATGCATCAAGAATACCCACGTATGCCGAACCTTGACCGGGATAATCTTGAATATCAAGCAATTGATATCCGGCGAGGCCGCGTGTGCGCATATCCAGCTCTATTTCAGCCTTATACAATTGCACTGACCACAATCCCGAAGCTTTGTGGAAGTCCTCGGCTTGGCTCGCCATTCCGGCTTTTTCCAATCGCTCCTTAAAAACTTCCATGTTGAAAGGATGCAATACTCCGGTATATTTGTTGATTTCGTTGTAGTCGGGGTAAGTTTGGAATTGTCCTGTCTCGTGGCTAATAATCGGAATGGGACAACCTGCTATACCGGTTTCCAGCGTCATTATGCTATTTGGCGAGAAGTGATTGAGAATACCGCCATCGGCAGCATCGGCAAACGAGAATGAACCTCGCGTGTGAGTATTATATTCGCCCCACGCCTCACCGCCGTTACGGCAAGTAGTGAAGTAATCCATTGTGTCATGAATACCCTTATACCCCAAATAGTAATTCGAACCGAATGTATACAGAATCTTTGGATTGATAAACTTAAAATCTATCACAAATGACTCCATCGTGGGAATATCGCCCCAAAGCTCATTTCCCAACGCCATCATCACAAATGACGGGTGGTGGCCATATTCTTTCAAAATATTCTCGCCTTCCTTCAGCAAGAATGACATCAAATGCTTATCGTCCAAATTAAAATCTCCCCAGAACGGCAATTCGGGTTGAAGATAAATACCCTCTATATCAGCTGCAGCAAATGCTGCTTCGGGTGGACACCATGAATGGAAACGCACGTGATTAATCCCGTAACTTTTACAAATTGAAAAATATCGCTGCCAGTCAGCAATCTTCATCGGCGCATGACCTGTCAACGGGAATACACACGCATCATGTTTACCGCGCAAGAATGTACGTTTGCCGTTGACCATAAACTGAGTTCCATTAGCACGGAAGTCACATAGGCCAAATATCTTTTCTACGGCATCTTTGCCTTTTATCTCGGCATTCAACGTGTAGGTCGTGGGATGGAATTCGCTCCAACGCTCAAGATTTGAGCTATCATAAGCGATTGATTGATAGCCGTCAACCGTTGGCGATGCAATTTTTGCGCCGTTAATTGAAATATTCACGGTGGCAACTGCCGATGTTGAAATATAAATTGAATCGGCATCAATGCGCAAATCGGTTATATGCACTGGATTTACCGCTTCAAGGCTAATTTCTCCGATTATTCCGTTCCAATTAGTCTGGGTATCATCACTATAAGCATGCGAATTTTCAACAATTTGGTGTGGCACTGCTTCTCGGGTATTATCTACAAGGATTGTTAATTGATGAGTTCCCGGAGTTAGCACTGCGGTTAAATCAAACTGTTGTGAAGTAGAGATGTTATCACTTTCGCCCACCTCGACACCGTCAACATACACGTGTGTCGGTTTTGTGCGCTCAAGCTTTAACATTATGAGCTTTTTTGACCAAGATTTAGGAATAACAACGTCTCTGCTATACTTGACTTGGGCTTCAATGGGTCTGACGCGCGACAAATGAGTAGTTTCTTTGTCATTAAACGACAAGGGCCCCACACTATTAGTCTCGGTTGTCCCCGGCAATGTAACCACTTCTGACGTGGAACCACATAGCATATTCCACTGTCCTTCTAGTGACATTTTTTGCCTGAGAACATCTGCTCTAGCGTAAATAACACAAACAATAAGTAATATTGTACTCAATATCTTTTCCATACTGCAAATTTACTCACATTAATTATAAATACCGAATAAATTTAATAAAATTTGAGCAAATTTAG
>CAYTFG010000051.1:10351-14188 GCA_964436925.1 uncultured Bacteroides sp.
ATGCTAATTTGCAGATATACGCAATTTTGGTAAATTTTACTGCAAATTATACAACTATTTTTTGCCAACTAATTGCTAAATTTGCAACATAAACTACAAATGGATATCACATTATGGCTAAAAAGGTACTTATTTTATCCGGTAGCCCCCGCAAAGGTGGCAACTCTGACACGCTCGCTGACCAATTCTTAAAAGGCGCAGTTGAAGCAGGTAATTCTGTTGAAAAAATTTTTGTCTCGGGCAAAAAAATCGGCTATTGCCATGGTTGCTATTTTTGTCGTGACCACAATGGCGAATGTGCAATCAAAGACGATATGGCCGAAATTTTGCAAAAGATGATTGATGCCGACGTCATCGTCTTGGCTTCGCCTGTTTATTTCTACTCTATCTGCGCTCAACTCAAAACAGTGATAGACCGCACAGTTGCCCGCTGGCTTGAAATCAAAAACAAAGAGTTTTATTACATCATGACCGCTGCCGAAGACACCGATGACGTAATGGACGGAACTTTAGCTTGCTTCCACGGTGCTGAAGCTTGCTACGAAGGCTCGGTGACTAAAGGTATAATCTACGGAAAAGGTGTATATGAACGTGGCGAAATCCTCAACCACCCCGCGATGAACGAAGCTTACCTAATGGGTAAATCAATCAAATAAAATGAATCCAAATATCTCTAAAATAACATCATCAGGCTTGATTACTGCCTTATGCTTTGGCTTCGCAAATGCTTCAACTATTGACAGCGTCGCTATTAGCAACGTGACTATAAATGAAGTAGTTGTGACCGGAACGCGCAACGCTACCGACGTTAGGCACCTTCCCATGACTATTTCAACAATTAATCATGAAGATATTGTACAAAGCCACCAAGCATCACTTTTACCGATTATAACCGAACAAGTGCCGGGCTTATTCACAACTTCACGAGGCATCATGGGCTATGGCGTGTCAGGTGGCGCTGCGGGCACAATTTCACTCCGCGGACTTAGTGGCGGTTCGGGCCAATTAATGGTCCTCATCGACGGGCACCCTCAATATATGGGGCTTATGGGCCACCCTATCGCTGACGCGTATCAATCTTTTATCGCTGAAAAAGTTGAAGTTCTGCGCGGTCCTTCATCGGTGCTTTACGGCTCTAACGCTATGGGCGGGGTGGTAAATATCGTTACGCGCCAAATGCATGATAACGGAGTAATAACCAATGCAAGCGTCGGTTACGGCTCATACAATACTCTCCAATCTGAAATCACAAACCGCACTCACTTCGGTCGATTCAGTAGCGTCATTTCGGGTTCCTACAATCGCACCGACGGACACCGCGACAACATGGAATTTGAGCAATACGGCGGTTTTGGCAAAGTAGGATATGAGCTGTCACGCAATTGGAAGATCGGTGCTGACGTCAATGTCACACGCTTCATTGCATCTCAACCGGGAGCAACAACAAGCCTGCTGACCGATGCCGACCAACGCGTCACTCGTGGCATGACTTCAGTTGCCATCGACAACAACTACGACAAGACTTCGGGTGGCATCAGCCTCTTCTATAACTGGGGTAATCACTGGATAAATGATGGTTACGCAACCGATGGTGGCACACCTCGAGCCTACCGTTTCCGCTCTCACGATAAAATGGCAGGCTTCTCTATTTATCAAAGCGCACAATTTTTCACCGGCAATCGCATCACTCTAGGCGTTGACTTCTACCACGTTGCAGGTGAAGCCTGGAATAAATATATTTCAGGAGAAAACGACGGCCAGCGACAAGGCATCGCTAAAAAGCATTTAAACGAAGTAGCAGGTTACCTTGACTTTAGACAAGCTCTGGGCCAATATTTCACGGTGGACTTGGCAGGACGTGTAGACCACAATTCTCGAGTCGGCACTGAATTCATCCCTCAAGCCGGGCTCTCGGTTCATCTTCCCAAAACCGTGGAATTAAAAGCTTCGGCAAGCAAAGGCTTCCGCTACCCCACCATCCGCGAGATGTACATGTTTCCACCTCAAAACCCCGACTTGGAGCCTGAAAAAATGTGGAATTATGAAATCGCTATGAGCCAGCATCTTCTTGACGGCAAACTCAGCTACGGCGTCAACATTTTCTACATCGACGGCGAAAACATGATTATGACAGTACCTCGACAAGGCGCGACTCCCCTAAACATGAACACCGGCGAAATTGACAACGTCGGCTTTGAGCTACAAGGTAACTACCGCATCAATCGCAATTGGGCCATCAATGCCAATTACAGCTATCTACACATGGACAATCCCGTAATAGCTGCTCCCGAAAACAAACTATGGGTGGGCGGTTCGTTCGCCAATCAGCATTGGTCAGTATCCTCAGGCATTCAATACATTGCCGGACTGTACACCTCGGTTTCTCCCGAAGTTAAAGAAAACTTTGTCTTATGGAACATTCGCGGCCAATACTCAGTCAACCAATATTTTGGCGTTTGGGTAAAAGGCGAAAATCTTCTGGCTCAGTCTTACGAAATTAATGCCGGATTTCCCATGCCGAGAGCAACGGTCATGTGCGGTATAAATTTAAGTTTCTAACAATCAATAAATCAAATATATGAAATCTCTATTTGCAATTCTCATTAGTGGAATGATAGCGTTATCGGCAAGTGCCGTTAAGCCTGCCGAAGCCGCTCAAGAAGAAACGACGCAAAAAGCATCAAAGGTTTACATGTTCAAAGAAATCAATTCGGAGAACCTTGTCAAAATCTATGAAGCTCTCGGACGCAAAGCCACAGGCAAAGTTGCCGTAAAACTTTCCACCGGCGAGCCCGGCGGTAACAACTACCTGCAACCTAGCCTAATAGCTGATTTAGTAAAGAAAGTCAACGGCACAATCGTTGAATGTAACACAGCCTACGGTGGCGGTCGTGCTGACACTGAAAGTCACAAGAAAGCCGCTGCTGACCACGGATTCACCGCTATTGCCAACGTTGACATTATGGATGAAGACGGTCAAGTTGAACTCCCCGTTGAAGGTGGTAAGCACCTGGATAAAGACATCGTCGGCTCGCACTTCCTCAACTACGATTTCACAGTCGTTCTGTCTCACTTCAAGGGCCACGCCATGGGCGGTTTCGGCGGAGCCATCAAGAACATTTCCATCGGCATCGCATCATCCGCCGGTAAAGCATGGATTCACTCTGCCGGCAAACTGACCGACACACGACTTCTATGGCGAAATCTCCCCGCACAAGATGACTTCTTGGAATCTATGGCTGAAGCCGCTAAAGCTGTTGCCGACCATTGTGGCGATAACATCCTGTACATCAGCGTTGCCAACAACCTTTCTGTCGATTGTGACTGCGACCCTCACCCTGCCGACCCGCAAATGGGTGATATCGGCATCCTCGCCTCTCTCGACCCCGTTGCACTTGACAAAGCCTGCACTGACTTAGTGCGCCAATCTAGCGACCACGGCAAAATTCATCTCATCGAGCGCATTGACTCACGCCACGGCATGCACACACTCGACCACGCCGAAGCCATTGGCCTCGGAAGCCAAAATTACGAACTAATTGTTCTTGAATAGCAAAATATCCCAACATCTATCCAAACAAATCAACAGAAAATTGAGCCTCTAGGCAAAGCCATATCGAGGAGTCACACCCTTAGTATGGCTTTTCTGTTTTTGAAGAGCTATATCCAATTATAGGATTCTCAGGCTCACTCTGCGCCCCAAGCCTTCAAATATGCGAAAAAGCGTATTGAGTTGAACGTCTGACTTGCCATTCTCAATACGAGAGATATAAGTCTTTTTAGTGCCAATTTTCTCAGCCAATTGTTCCTGAGTCAAGCCGGCGCGAAGACGTTCCT
>CAYTFG010000052.1:0-14008 GCA_964436925.1 uncultured Bacteroides sp.
AAGTTGTCTTACCAGGATTCGAACCTAGACAGGCAGAACCAAAAACTGCAGTGCTACCATTACACCATAAGACAATCCTTATCGCTCAGCCTTTCTGACTAAAGCGATGCAAAGTTACGTGTTATTTCTTAATTATGCAAGCGTCTACACACTTTTTAACTTATCTTGCAATCAATAAGAAATAGTTTTTCTTGCCTTTTTGAACAAGTATATACTTGTCATTGAGGAGCATATCTTGAGTTACTTCGGCATATACGTCGGCAACTTTTTCTTTGTTTATTGAGAATCCGCCTTGTTGAGCCAACTTGCGAAGTTCACCCTTGCTGGGGAATACGTTAGCTTTTTCAACGAGGAGGTCAGCGACTTTGATACCGTCATTGATGTCTTGACGAGATACCTCAAATTGAGGAACACCTTCAAAGACAGCGAGGAGTGTAGCTTCGTCAATCTTGTGAAGCGTTTCTGAAGTGTTGTTGTTGAAGAGTATTTGAGATGCTTCAACGGCAGCTTCATAGTCGGCAGCTGAGTGAACCATTGTGGTGATTTCCTTAGCGAGACGCTTTTGAAGTGGACGTGCACCCGGATCTTGAGCTTGTTGTGCTACGAGTTCTTGAATTTCTTCGCGAGTCAATTCGGTGAAAATCTTGATGTATTTTTCAGCATCGGCGTCGCTGACATTGAGCCAGAATTGATAGAACTTGTAGGGAGAAGTGTAGCGAGGGTCGAGCCATACGTTACCTGACTCGGTCTTGCCAAACTTACCGCCGTCGGCCTTAGTGATGAGAGGGCAGGTGAGAGCATAAGCTTCGCCACCAAGTGTGCGACGTATCAATTCAGTACCGGTAGTGATGTTTCCCCATTGGTCAGAACCACCGAGTTGTAGCTTACAATTCTTTTCGCGGTAGAGGTTGAGGAAGTCATAACCTTGAACGAGTTGATAAGAGAATTCGGTGAACGACATGCCTTGTTGAGATTCGCCTGAAAGACGTTTCTTAACTGAGTCTTTAGCCATCATGTAGTTTACGGTGATGTGCTTGCCCACGTCGCGGATGAATTCCAAGAATGAGAAGTTTTTCATCCAGTCGTAGTTGTTTACCATTTCGGCAGCGTTGGGAGCGTCGCTTTCAAAGTCGAGGAACTTAGAAAGTTGCTTCTTGATAGCTTCTTGGTTGTGGCGCAAAGTTTCCTCATCGAGAAGCTTGCGTTCTTGGCTCTTCATTGATGGGTCGCCAATCATACCGGTAGCACCGCCAACGAGAGCGATGGGTTTGTGACCGGCGCGTTGGAAATGCTTGAGCATCATGACGCCAACCAAGTGGCCTATGTGGAGACTGTCGGCGGTTGGGTCGATACCCAAGTAAGCCGTAGTCATTTCTTTCTTAAGTTGTTCATCGGTGCCCGGCATCATTTGATGAATCATACCACGCCAGGTCAATTCTTCGATAAAGTCCATAAATGTTTTATGCTTGTATATGTTTTTTGTTGATATTATGCAAGTTTGCCAAGTGCGTCAGCCATGCGGCGTAGAGCTTCGCGGATGTTGTCATCGCTGGTAGCATAGCTGAGGCGGATGTAGCCCGGAGCGCAGAATGCAGCACCGTCAACTGTAGCCACGTGACCCACTTCGAGAAGATACATTGCGAGGTCGCCTGAGTTGTTGATGACACGGTCGCCATATTTCTTGCCAAAGTAGCTTGAAACTTCGGGGAATAGGTAGAATGCACCTTGTGGAACGTTCACTTTCAAGCCCGGAATCTTGCTTGCGAGTTCAACGACGAGGTTGCGACGACGTTCAAAGGCTACGCGCATTTCTTCAACGCAGTCTTGAGAGCCGGTGTAAGCGGCTTCTGCAGCTTTTTGAGCGATTGAAGATGCGTTAGAGCTGTATTGACCTTGGAGCTTGTTGGTGGCTTTAGCGAGCCATAGCGGAGCTGCGATAAAGCCGATACGCCATCCGGTCATTGCGTATGCCTTGGAAACACCGTTGACGATGCACACACGGTCAGCGATTTCAGGGAATGAACCGAGAGAAGTGAATGAGCCTGTGAAGTTGATGTGCTCATAGATTTCGTCGGCGAGGATGAGAATGTTAGGGTATTTAGCGAGAACGGCAACAAGAGCTTGGAGCTCGTCGCGGGTGTAAACGCTACCTGTTGGGTTAGAAGGAGAGCATATTAGGACCATGCGAGTTTTCTCGGTGATAGCAGCTTCGAGTTGAGCGGGTGTGATTTTGAAATCACTTTCGATGCCTGCGAGAACTTCCACAACTTTACCTTCGGCAAGTTTTACCATTTCAACGTAGCTAACCCATGCCGGAGTGGGGATGATAACTTCATCACCGGGGTTGATAGCGCTGAGAATCGTGTTGCAAAGTGATTGCTTGGCGCCGTTAGAAACAACGATTTGTGCGGGGTCATAGTTGACACCGTTTTCGTTTTTAAGTTTTGCTGAGATTGCTTGGCGCAAAGAGAGGTATCCCGGGACGGGAGTATAGAAAGTGTAGTTCTCGTCAATAGCGCGTTTTGCGGCTTCCTTGATGTGGTCAGGGGTATTGAAATCGGGTTCGCCCACAGAGAGGTTGATAACGTCTACACCTGCAGCGCGAAGCTCGGCGCTTTTTTGAGACATGGCAAGAGTCGCTGATGGAGCGAGGTTGCTGACACGTTGAGAAACTTCTGTCATAGTTGGAATAGCTTGAATTTTTATAAATTTAGGGTGATTTTATTCTAGTGACAAAGTTACAATATTTTTTTCTTATGCCACAATATAAAATGCAATTAATTAAAAACATAGGCCGTAACTATCAAATTAGAGGTGCGTAAACCTAAAAATAAGCATATAAAAATTGCCATGGAAAGAAAAATATCTGTAATTTTGTTGTTAAAATAATAACAAAATCATTTTATACTTATGAAACACTCCTTAAAGATAATAGGTTTCAGCATGATGCTTGTGACGATGGTGTCACTGATGATGACATCATGCGGTCAAAAAGACACGGCTGAATTACTTGATAATGTACCGGCTGATGCCGATGTCGTCATAAAGGTCAATGCTGAGAAAATCATTGAAAACACAGGCTCAACTGTCAGCGACGGCAAGATTCAATTGTCGGCCGAACTGGATGCGCTTGTCAATCAATTTTATAGAAAAGACAAGAAACTCATTGATAAGGTGCTTGAATCGGGCTGTGTGGACTATACGTCATTGATTTTTGCACAAAAAGGTGAAGATGTTTTCGGCCTCGTATCGGTGACCGATGAAAGCAAGTTGAAGAGCATATTCAAGGATTTGAATATGAAGTTTACCGGCAATGGCGATTGGGACGTAACTGACAATAATGGTGGATTTTACTTGCATGACGGCATCTTGTGGATTGGTCATACCGATGACTTGGATAATGTAAAGAAATTCCAAAAGGCTGCAACTGAGAATCCTTATTCTTCGCTCAATTGGCAATCTTCTTATTTGCAAGAAGATGCGATGTTTAACGCATTGTTCAATGTTGAAAAACTTGACGGCTCGCTAAAAGTGCAATTGGCCGAAGCTACCAACGGTGATGCAATTAAGAAGGGATTTATTGCATTAAAAGGCAATCTCGCCGGGCAATCGCTGAAAGTTATAGGGCAATGTAAAGACTCTGCCGGCAAGAAGATTACTTTTGGTAACAACGTTAAGAACTTGGATACATTCTTCATGAAATATCTAAGTGACAAGGATATAGCGGTTTTGGCTATGTCATTACCCGAAAATTATGATTGGGGCAAGGCTATAAGTCAAGCAATGCTGGCTTACGGCGGTTATTGTGATGACGATACCCGCGAGAAAATCGCTGCTGTGCTCAATAATTTTGAAGGAACATTGGCAATCGGTGCAGGACCTAGCGGAAGTCTGATGTCATTTGTAAATCCTAGCCCAAATAACTGGGATGTAGTCGTGGCTGTCCAAACCAAGAGTGGCAAGGCTGACGAATTGATAGCTCAACTATCCAAAGTGTTGACTGATACCGGTCTTAATGTGGAGAGCGACGGTAACGGTGGCTTAACTGCCGGTACTTATGGCTTCAATGTTTCTATAAAGAAAGACGGTGACGCTATTGTGGTTTCTAGCCGTAGCCTCTACCCGAGTCAAGGCACCGACATTAATGCAAACGTCTTTAGCGGTAAAACAGGTGAATTTATTGCTCAAATACCCAAGGATAATTCAATTTTGTCATCTCTCGGAGTGCCGTTTGGCGTGCAAATCGACGCTTCAACAGCCAATGATGAATTAAACATTGAGGTGAAATTACTTGATACAAAAGAATTGTTCTTGGCAGGAATTATAAAACTAGTTACAGATAAATTATGATAGAAACCATCACCCTTAAGGATGTACTGCCCAGGGTGTTTGAAGGCTTGGAAAACGAGCCTAAAATAAAAGAATCACAAGTGTGGTTGCGTGAGGTGTCATTTAAGCGCTCACGCAACTACCTCATTGAAGCAGAGTCAGGTACGGGAAAATCCTCGCTCTGTAGCTTTATCTATGGTAATCGCCACGATTACATGGGAAAAATTTTAATGGACGGTGTCGATATTTCGACATTTGACATGCAGAAGTGGTGTGATGTGAGAACTTATTCGTTGGCATTGCTACCGCAAGAAATGCGTCTTTTCCCTGAATTGACTGCGATGGAGAATATCATGATAAAGAACCGTTTGACGGGCCATAAGACTGAAGAGCAGATTCTCCAAATGCTTGATAAACTGGAAATTGCTGATAAAGCTGACCGCTTGGCTGCAAAACTGTCAGTGGGACAGCAACAGAGGGTTGCAATTGTGCGCTCGCTGTGTCAACCGTTTGATTTCTTGATACTTGATGAGCCGGTGAGCCACTTGGATAGCCGAAATAACGGCGTGGTTGCGTCATTGGTACTGGCTGAGGCTCAGGCTGTTGGCGCATCAATCATTGCCACTTCGGTGGGTAACAAGATAGAAATACCTGTAGATGAAATAATTAGATTGTAGAGCGTTATGAATATAGTGTGGCGATTATTACGTCGAAATATAAGTGCCGGACAGATAGTGGGTTATGCCGTAGCCAATTTGGTGGGCCTCGCTATTGTGTTGACTGCCATTCAGTTTTATAGAGACATCAATAACGTGTGGGAGGCTGAAGACTCTTTCATGACGAGCGATTATCTCGTGATAACCAAGTCAGTATCAATGCTTAATTCAATTGGTAGCGGCGAAGAAACTTCATTCAACCAAGACGAAATTAATGACATAAAGGCGCAACCGTGGGCTAAGAAAGTGGGCACTTTCACGGCTGCCGACTACAACGTTTATGCGTCGCTTGACCTGGGCGGTCGCAGCATGTCAACCTATCTGTTCTTTGAGTCAATTCCTGACGAATTTTTTGATATTTCGCCGCGAGATTGGTCTTTTGACCCTGAAAATCCGGTGATTCCTATTGTCATGTCAAAAGATTATTTGACGTTGTACAACTTTGGCTTTGCCGCTTCTCGCGGGCTGCCACAATTGAGTGAATCGCTCATCGGTCGCGTGCCGTTGACCATCGGTTTGGCAGGAAATGACCAAGCTGATAAATTCACCGGTCGCATCGTGGGTTTCTCATCAAGATTGAACACAATCGCTGTGCCACAGCAATTTATGGACTGGGCTAATCAACGATATGGCACCGGCGAAACTGCTGCTCCGTCACGCGTTATTATTGAGGTGAGCAAGCCGGGTGACCCTGTTGTAACCGATTATCTCGATGCACATGGCTATGAGCCTGCCGGTGATAAAGTAAACAACGGCAAAGCTTCTTATTTCTTGAATGTCGTTACCGGAATTGTAATTGCAGTGGGCGCTATCATCAGTTTGTTAGCATTCTTCATCTTGCTGTTGAGCATCTACTTGCTGTTGCAGAAAAACCGCCGTACACTCCACGACTTGATGTTGCTCGGTTACACTCCGTGGAACGTTGCCAAGTATTATTATATCATGGTTTCATCGGTCAATGTGCTGGTGCTTATTGTTGGCGTTGTGACTATGGTGATAGGTTCAACCTATTGGAACGGGCAGCTTGAGCAACTTGGAGTTACCGGCTCTTCTCACATTCCGACGATAATTGTTGGCATTGTGATTATGGTTGCGATAACCGTTGGAAATATTATCGCAATAAAGCTGACAGTGAAATCTTATTTCCACGATAATTAATTGAAATACATATTACTGCGAGCCGATTTCCTTAACCGGAAGTCGGCTCGTTCTGCGCTATTAGGTTGCTGTTAAAACTGCAAACATTTAACATTGAAGTGTTAAAATCATTAGAAGTACACATTTTTAATCGTAAAAAATATTTTTATTTGAAAAAGTTTTATTTAATTTGCATTTGGAATATTTGCTAATTGTGCCTATGTGTCTCAGCAATATGCACTTTATCTATATTTCAAAAATAAGAGAAAAATATCATTAGACATTTACCAACCCACCAACCATTAGAAACAAACATTCTAAAACCAAATTAAAATCAGTGAGGCACGATTTATCGTGTCGCTGTTATGTTGCCCGCAATTGTCAGCATAACAAATAAATAGAAATACCAAAAACTAATAAAATTTGAGATTATAACATAAAACTAAGTAAAACTAAAAACAATTCTTGCATGAAGAACATTTGTTTACAAATGAATCGGAAAGTATGGATAACCATCATGATGGTTTTGTTCTTGTCTTTCCCTGCTTTAGCGCAGAAAATCACTGTTTCAGGTACTGTTTATGAGCCAAACGGTGAGCCCGCTATCGGAGCAAGTGTTATGGTACAAGGTACTACTACCGGTGTCTCTACCAACATCGATGGCCAGTACTCGTTAGAAGCCGACCCAAACGGTACATTAGTTGTATCCTACGTTGGCTATGACGCAGTGACAGTTGCAATTAACGGTCGTAAAACAATTGACGTGACTTTCGCTGAAAGCGCCTTCAACCTCGACGAAGTTGTCGTTATCGGTTACGGTCAAGTCAAAAAATCAGATGCAACCGGTTCGGTTACAGCCATCAAGCCTGATGACATGAACAAGGGTTTGACAACATCAGCCCAAGACATGATGCAAGGTAAGATTGCCGGTGTGAATGTAGTAAATAACGGTGGTGAACCGGGTGGTGGCTCAACAATCCGCATCCGTGGTGGTTCTTCACTTAACGCCAGCAATGACCCGTTAATCGTTATCGACGGTTTGGCTATGGATAACTATGGTGTTCAAGGCCTTTCTAACCCGTTGGCACTCGTTAACCCTGCTGATATCGAAAGCTTTACAGTACTTAAGGATGCATCAGCAACTGCAATCTACGGTTCTCGTGCATCTAACGGTGTAATCATTATCACTACCAAGAAGGGCTCTCGCGGTTCTCGCCCAAGCGTTTCTTACAATGGTAACGTTTCAGTGAGCGCTCCCACCAAGACTCTCGATGTACTCTCAGGTACTGAATATGCTAGCTTGGTAGGCCGTCTATTTGGCACTGATAGCGCTGAATATGCTACTCTCGGCTACACCGATTCAACCGGTAAAGTCGTTAACGCTAACACTGATTGGCAAGATAAAATCTATCGCACAGCAGTCAGCACTGACCACAATATCACTATCTCAGGCGGTACTGCTAATATGCCTTACCGTATATCTTACGGTTACACAAACCAACAAGGTATCTTAGAGACTTCTGACTTTGAACGTCACACTTTGAGCGCTAACATCGCTCCGTCTTTCTTTAAAGACCACTTGAAATTAAACATCAACGCTAAGGGTATGTTCTCTCAAACAAGCTACGCTCAAACCGACGCTATCGGTGGCGCAACTTCTATGGACCCAACCAAGCCTGTATATGGCGACGGTGATGTTTACAAAAACCACTTCGGCGGTTATTGGCAATACTATACTTCAGTTGACCGTGGCGATACTCAATGGATTTACGGTTTGAATTCTTTGGCAACCGCAAACCCTGTCGCTCTTCTCAACACAGCTACCGATAAAGGTAAATCTAAAGTGTTGATGGGCAACTTTGAAGCTGACTATTCAATTCACGGTCTCGAAGACTTGCACTTGCATCTTAATGCCGGTATGGACTTGTCAACCGGTCGTTCTAAGAAATCTTATTCTCGTGTAAACTCTGATAACTACTACTATGGTAGCGACGGTTGGAACACTCAAGATACTTACAACTACTCTTTGAATATGTATGCTCAATATATCAAAGATTTTAACGAAAACAATCACTTTGATATTATGGGCGGTTATGAATGGCAACACTTCAAGAAAGAAACCAACTATTTCTACAATGGTACTTATCCTGAAACCAGCATCGAACATGCAGGCGAAATCTATCTACCATCTGAAAATACTCTCTACCGCACTGAAAACTACTTGGTTTCATTCTTTGGTCGTTTGAATTACTCTTTACTTGACCGTTACTTGTTCACTGTTACAGTGCGTGACGATGGTTCTTCTCGTTTTGCCAAGGGTAACCGTTGGGGATTGTTCCCATCAGCAGCATTCGCTTGGAAAATCAAGGAAGAAAGCTTCTTGCGTGACGTTCAAGCTATCAATAACCTCAAGTTGCGTTTAGGCTACGGTGTTACCGGTCAACAAGAAGGTATCGGTGACTACACTTATTTCGCTTCTTACACTCCAAATACCACAGGCGCTTATTATCCTATTTTGGGTGATGGTACTACCTATCGTCCCGATGCTTATAACGGCGACCTTACTTGGGAAAAGACAACTACTTGGAATGCCGGTTTGGACTTCGGCTTCTTCAACGACCGCTTGACTGCTAACGTTGATTACTACTACCGCAAGACTACCGACTTGATTAATACCGTTTATGTTGCTGCAGGTTCTAACTTCAAGAACAAGGTTACCAGCAATATCGGTTCTCTTCACAATCAAGGTATTGAAGTCGCTATCAACTGGCGTCCTATCGTTTCAAAAGATTTCTCTTGGGAACTCGGCTTCAACATGACTCACAATGTCAGCAAGATTGATGAGTTGACTCAAGGTAAAAACACTAACTACATCATCCGTCACGGTGGCCTCGCTGTTGGTGACTCCGGCTCTGATGGCGTTATGGGTTGGTGTGTTAATCAACCTGTTACCGCATTCTATGTTTATCAACAAGTTTATGACGAAAACGGCTTGCCTATCGAAGGTGAATTTGTTGACCGCGACGGTAACGGCGTGATTAACTCTAATGACCGCTACTTCTACAAGAAAGTTGACCCGGATGTAATCCTTGGCTTGACTTCTAAGATTATTTTCAAGAATTGGGACTTGGGATTCTCTCTACGTGCTAACCTCAACAACTACGTTTACAACGGTGTTGAAGCAGGTAGCTCAAATATGTCACTTTCAGGTTTATACTCAGGAAATGCATGGCACAACCGCCCTGTTATGAGTGTTGAAAAGAATTGGCAAAACGTGACTGCACTTGATGCTTTGTCTGACTATTTCATCCAAAATGCTTCTTTCTTGAAGTGTGATAACATCACTCTTGGATACTCTTTCAATAAGTTGTGTGGCGCACCATTGAGCGGACGTGTTTATTTGACTGCTCAAAATGTCTTCACAATTACCAAGTACAAAGGTCTTGACCCGGAAGTTAATGGTGGCTACGATGGCAACATCTATCCTCGTCCATTCGTAGGTATCTTAGGTCTTAGCCTTAATTTTTAATCCATTAAAAAAGATTTATCGATGAAAATTAATTTCATAAAATCAATGATTGCCTGTGGAGCATTGATGATGTCAGCTTCATTCACCTCTTGTGTGAATGACTTGGACGTTACACCTATCAACCCACAACAGACAATGGAATTGGATGCTGACGCTCTATTCAACAAGATTTATGCAAGCTTCTGCTTGACCGGACAAACCGGCGCCAGCGGTAACGGTGACCTTGAAGACATTGATGAAGGCCGTTCTGAAATGTTCCGTATGTCATGGAACCTTAACGAATTGACCTCTGACGAAGCTGTTTGGCACTGGGCAACTGATGCCGGTATGTCTGAATTGATGTACCACACTTACGGCCCTTCTCACCCACTCGCTGCAGGTCTTTATTCTCGTCTTTACTTCTCTATCACCCTTTGTAATTTCTACTTGAGCCAAGTGAGCGGTGATGATGCTGAAACTCAACATCGCATTGCCGAAGTTCGCTTCATCCGTGCTTTGAATTACTATTACGTGATGGATTTGTTTGGTAACGGCCCGTTCACCGAAGAAGTATCTTCTGAATTGGCTGCTTACTACACTTCAACCGACTTCTTCAATTACATCGAAAGCGAATTGAAGGATATTGACCAAAACCTCGTTGCTGCCGGAGCTAATACTTACGGCCGTATTGACAAGGTTGCTGCTTGGAACCTCCTCGCTCGCATCTACCTCAATGCCGAAGTTTATACCGGTACCGCTCGTTGGCAAGATGCTAAAGATTATGCTGAAAAAGTCATCAACAACGGTTACTATCACCTCTGCACAACAGGTGCTACCAACCCTGTTACCGGTGAAAAATATTCAGCTTATCAAATGCTCTTCCTCGCTGATAATAACTCAAACGGCGCTCAATATGAAGCTATCTTCCCCGTATTACTCGATGGCGTAACAACTAAGAGCTACGGTGGTACAAACTTCTTGGTTGAAGCTTCTTATGCTGCCGGTGATATGTCAACCGATGTTCCTTCAGGTTCAGATGGTAGCTGGGGTAAATGTATGGCTGTTAAGAAAAACCTTCTTGACAAGTTCTTTACCGGAGCTAACTATCCTGCTGCCGATAATATTGCCGCTATGACTAGTGCTGCCGGTGATGACCGCGCATTGTTCTATGGCAAGGGCTTTGCTGCTGCTGTTGAAAACGTTGGCGATAACACAGGCACAGGTTTTGGTGTTGTTAAGTTCCGTAATGTACGCTCTGACGGCGCTTCAGCTTCTGCAATCGAATTTGTTGATACTGACCTCCCATTGATGCGTATCGCTGAAGCTTATTTGACTTATGCTGAAGCTTCTACTCGTCTTAACGGTGCAAACACTGATGCTAAGCAAAAGATTGATGCACTCCGCAATCGTGCTAACACTACCGTTCAAAGCTCTTATTCACTTGACGACATCCTCGACGAATGGGCTCGTGAATTCTGGTTTGAAGGTCGCCGCCGCACTGACTTGGTTCGTTACAACCGCTTCGGTGGTCAAGCTGAATACAAATGGGAATGGATGGGTGGTACTTATGAAGGTACTCAATTTGCCAAGACTCGTAACATCTTTGCATTACCTGAAAATGATTTGGCTAGCAATACCAATCTTAAACAAAACCCCGGTTACTAATAATTAATTGATTATATTGCATGAAAACCTATATATTAACAACATTATTGGCGGGCGCACTCTTAGTAACCTCTTGCGCTGATGACAGGGATTCAAACCCCACTATCAATCAGCCCGAGACATTTACTCTCAACACTCCCGCATTGGCAGGTAATACTTACGACTTGGAAAATTCAGAGTCGATAACATTTACTTACAAGCAACCTAACTATGGTTACACTGCTCCTGTTATCTATTACACACAAGTGGCTTTGAACGATACTTGGGTTGACGCAACTGACGACACTGATGCAAGTTATATCGAACTTGACGGTTCTGTTACAACTTGTGAATCAGAAGCTGCTGCTAAGGATATCAACAAAGCGATTATGAAACTTGCCGGATACGGCGACGAATCTCAAGTTCCCGAAACTCAAGATTTGTATGTGCGCATGAGAGCAACTTTGGCTGCCGGTTATCAATGCTACTCTAACACAGTGAAATTGACTGTTAAGCCTTATTATGCTTCTCTCGTGGCTGCTGACCCCGAATTGTGGTATCTCATCGGTGGTTGTATCGGCGATGGCTCTTGGGGCTCTGAAATTGGTGTAGCTGTATTCCCAATGTCACCGGTTGACGGCTATGAATTTGATGACAATGGCTTGGGTCAATTGACCTACACCGGCTATTTCCCCAGCGACAAGGGCTTCAAGATTGTGAAGACCCCGGGCGAATGGGCTGACCAATGGGGCGCTGACGGTGGCGATTTCAATACTCCTCGTTTGAAAGACAATGACGGTGAAGGTAGTGACTTCTATGTAACTGAAAGCGGTTATTGGAAGATTCTTCTTGATACCAAGGCAAATACATTGACTTTCACTAAGGTTGATGCTCCTACAACTTACGATGCTCTCGGTATTTCATTCTCCAATGATTGGGGCTATAAAGACATGACTCCGGTGGGTAGTGTCGACAGCCACATCTGGACTATTGACTTTGAAGCTACCGAAGATGTTGATTTGAAGTTCTTGAAAGATGGTTGGTCTCCCAACTGGGGCGCTTCTGCATTCCCATATGGCTTTGGTACTAATGGCGGTCCTAACATTCCGGTTGCTGCCGGTAATTATCGTATCATCTTCAACGATGTTGATGGATACTATCATTTCTATAGCCTATAATCATAACAAATAATGAGAAAAATTATGAAGAAATCATTAATATATAGCCTTTTCCTCGCAGCTGCTACTGCTTTGTGTAGCTGTAATGGAGATTATGATGACTGGGCTGATCCCCAAGGATACGACGCAGAAAATCCTGAAGGAATGTCTTTGACCGTAGTTCCGGCATCATCTGTGGATATGGCTACTCTAGGTGACGCAACAACCTATAACCTATTCACTCCTGTCCTCGAAATTCCTGAAAACGCTCAACTCAGCTCCTACAAATTGACTTTGAGCGATGCAGGCCAAGAACCTCAAGAAGTTGCTGTTGATGAAAGCGGTATTGTCAGTGTTGACGAGTTGACCACTGCTGTTGCTACAATCTTTGGCAAACGTCCGGTGGCTCGCGTTGTCACTCTTGATGTTCAAGCTAGTGTCGTTTCAAATGGACAAGCATTCGTAGTTAAAGCTGACCCTGTCACTTGGACTGTTACTTTGCAAGCTCCCGTTATTGAATCAGCTTATTACTTGGTTGGCGATATGCTCGGTTGGGATGCAGCATCAATGGCTAAATTCAGCCACTCTGACGCTGACGTTTATGAAGACCCTGTATTTACCATCACATTCAGCACTACCGGAAGCAATCAATATTGGAAGATTATTCCTCAATCAAATGTTGATGCAAATGATATCTGGGCTGCCGGCGTTGTTGGTACTGCTATCGACGGTGATGCATCACTTGAGGGTAAACTTGTCAATGAAAATGCTAATGCCGGTAAGATTGAAAAGGCAGGTATGTACAAGATGACTATCAACATGATGGATTACACCTATGTTATCGAGGAACAAGTACCTGAGTACTTCTTGGTGGGTGCACTTCAAGGTTGGAACGCATCAGCATCAGGCATGACTTGTATGCTCTATCCGCAAAGCGTGAGCGTTCACTCTTATACCACTGCTTTCTCAGGTGACCACAACCTCAAGGTTTGGATGTCAACCGACTTCGGTAACTGGGATAAGGCTGTTGGTACTGCTACTGACGGTGACGCTTCAACATCAGGCGTTCTCGGCGGTTCAGGCGCAATCTGTGCTCCTGAAGCTGATGTTTACTACACATTCACTGCTGACTTCGCAAACAACACTTATACTTGGACCAAGCTGGCTAATCAATCACCTGCAACCTACAACAAGATTGGTCTTATCGGTGATTTCAACAGTTGGGGTGGTGACGAAGAGTTGACTCAAGTAACTCCTCACAACTGGATGGTTAGCGATTTCACTGTAACTTCAACCGGCTCTGTCAAGTTCCGTGCCAACGGTGGTTGGGACGTTAACTGGGGTGCCGCAGTTGATTTGTCAACAGTAAATTATGGCGTAGGCGTTTCTAACGGTGACAATATGACCATTGCCCCCGGAACCTACGATGTTTATTTC
This sequence comes from uncultured Bacteroides sp., assembly GCA_964436925.1. Taxonomy (GTDB): domain Bacteria; phylum Bacteroidota; class Bacteroidia; order Bacteroidales; family Muribaculaceae; genus CAG-873. The sequence continues at coordinate 13,929 of CAYTFG010000052.1, forward strand.
AACGATATTACCGGAGAATTTGTTTTTCGTACTCGTTAATACTAAGTTTTAATTGTTAGCAATAGCGCCCCCGACGATGG
>CAYTFG010000053.1:0-8394 GCA_964436925.1 uncultured Bacteroides sp.
AGTACCTGACGGCACTTCTTTTCCCTTTTCTTTTTTACCCATAGTATCGGGGGCTACGCCGCCCTCACTATGGGCTATGTTTATAATGCCGCTACACGGCATGCGCCATAGACAGCTAACGCCGTCAATGGCTTTTCCCTCGCGGGGCAAGCTAAGCAGGTGCGCCGTCAATGGCGATTCTATCGTCGGGCTATGGGAGAGGTGGATGAGAAAAAGTGATAAAATGAAAATCTTTTTGGGCAGATTTTGTAAGAATTAAAGAATAAGTTGTAATTTTGTTGTAAATAATGATTTATACCAAAAAACAATGAAACAAGAATTAGATTGGGGTAACTTAGGATTTGGTTACTTACCCACCGATTACAATGTACGTTGCTATTATCGCGACGGGAAATGGGGTGAAATCGAGGTTTCATCGTCCGACATCATAAATATCCATATGGCAGCAACAGCGTTGCATTATGGCCAAGAAATATTTGAGGGTTTGAAGGCGTTCCGCGGAAAGGATGGAAAGGTCAGAATTTTCAGATTGGAAGCGAATGCAGAACGAATAAATGAGTCGGCACGAGGCATCAAAATGCAACCGCTCCCCGTTGAATTATTCAAAGAGATGGTTGAAAAGGTAGTGAAGTTGAATGAACGTTTCATTCCACCGTATGGCAGTGGCGCATCGTTGTACATTCGTCCGTTGATGCTCGGCATGTCAGCACAAGTGGGTGTTAAGCCTTCAACCGAATATCTATTTATGATTCTTGTAACACCTGTAGGCCCATATTTCAAGGAGGGTTTCAAGCCGACAAATATTTGCATCATGCGTGAATTTGACCGTGTGGCACCTAAGGGAACCGGCCGTTGGAAAGTGGGCGGTAACTATGCAGCATCTCTAGATGCGGGCGAACGTGCACATGAGTTGGGCTATTCAGCAGTGCTTTATTTGGACCCGAAGGAAAAGAAGTATATTGATGAGTGTGGTCCTGCCAACTTCTTTGCAATCAAGGATGGCAAGTATATCACTCCGGCATCAGAGTCAATCCTCCCATCAATCACAAACAATAGCTTGCAACAATTGGCCAAGGATATGGGTTTGGAAGTAGAGTGCCGTCACATCACTCTTGATGAGCTTGACGAGGTGAGCGAAGCAGCAGCATGCGGAACCGCAGCAGTGGCTTCACCGGTGGCTGAAATCCATGATTTGGATTTGAATAAGAAATATGTCATCAGCAAGGATGGCCAACCGGGCCCTGTAGTAACAGCTCTTTATAACAAGTTGAGAGGTATTCAACTTGGAGAAGAAGAGGATGTTCATGGCTGGAACACTGTTCTTTAATATAAAGAAGAAATAGTAGAAATTGTTTCTATGAATTTTATTGAATTAATTGATAAGTATTATCTCCCGGGCACACGTGTTCGGGAGATATTGTTAAAGCACTCACGCCAAGTGGCAGATAAGGCGTTGGCAATAGCCGAGGCGCAAAATTTGCCGTTGGATAGAGAGCAAATAGAGGCGGGAGCAATGCTTCATGACATTGGTATAATAAAGACTGATGCTGATGGTATAGATTGTCACGGCACGGAGCCATATTTGCGTCATGGAATCCTCGGCGCAGAGATTTTGCGTAATGAGGGGGCTCCGGAGTGGCTTGCGCGTATAGCAGAGCGTCACACCGGTGCGGGCATAACTAATGAGGATATAGAGACGATGAGTTTGCCGTTGCCTAAGGGCGATTATATGCCTGAGACGCTGCTTGAAAAGCTGGTGTGCTATGCCGACAAATTCTATTCAAAAAGCGGGGATATGGAAGAGAAGTCACTGGAGCGAGTGAAAGCGTCAATGGCGCGACATTCCGAGGCTACTCTAGCGCGTTTTCTTGAATTGCATAAGCTATTTACCGGCGACGTCGCAGTATAGGTCGTAGAGCTTGTGAGCGACAGCGTCGATTCCGTAGCCTTTGTCAAGAAATGCTTTGCGCCCGTTGAAAGTGGCGGGGTCGCTCTTGAGAACGTCGTTGCAACGTGTCGCCAGTTCGTCAACCTCAAAGGTTGAAGTTACGTAGCAGCCGTCGATGTCACCCATCATTTCAGTGACGTTGCCCACAGGGGTGCAAACCACGGGAGTGTTGCAGCAAAGACATTCTTTCACCGAATTGGGTGAGCCTTCAAAGTCGGAGGTCATGAGGTGAAGGTTGCAAGCGTTCATGATGGTTGGTATCTCGTGTCGCGGAGTGTTGGAGAGCTCGATAGAGACGATGTTGTCGTACCCGTATTTTTCTTTTAGCATATTGAGGACTGCTTCATAGCGGTCCTTACGTTTTTGTGTGCGTTTACCTTTGTTTGAATCCATGTAAAGGATGTAAATTTTGTCGTTGTCCCAGTTGAGCGTTTTTCGAGCTTCGGCGCGGTCAATGGGGTGGAAAAAGTCGCTGTTGCAACCGTTGGGGAGGTAAACCACTTTTTTGTATTTGAGGTATCGAGAGGGGTTGTTCTTGATGATAATGCGGTTGAAAAACGGGTAAAGAAGCTTGAAAACAAGTCGGCCATACTCGTGGTCGGGGTCGTTTTGATAGGAGAGGATGCACTTGTGGAAAAGCGCAGCGCCCGAGAGCAGGTAAATGAGCCCTGACACAGCGTGATGGCAGTGGGCCAAGTCGTATTTCTTGCCGTAAGCTTTAGGGATGATGGTGAAGATAGACTTGATGTGTTGTTTCATGCCTCCATTTTCCTTGCCATTGGAATAGAACAAAGTGTTTTCGACGCCGAGTTTTGCCACGGAGTCGGCTTGTTCTTTCATGAAGATTCCGAAGATGGGAAATCGCGGTGTGGGATAATTGGAAGTGACTTGTAAAAGCTTCATAAGTGAAATCGAAGGTTAACTGAAAATTGGTTTTTATAGGTTGTAGTAAGCTTTGAACCAGCTGACGGTCTTTTTGATGCCGTCGGCGAGCCCGTGAGAAGGCTTAAAATTGAAGTTTTGGTAAAGTGCTGAGGAGTCGGAGAAAGTGCCGAGCACGTCGCCGGGCTGCATGGGCATAAATTCCTTAATGGCTTCGCGACCAATCTCGTTCTCGATGGCGCTGATGAAGTCCATGAGCTTGATGGGCTGAGAGTTGCCGATGTTGAAAACACGATAAGGGGCTGACGAAGTGGCGGGGTCGGGGTTGAGGTTGTCCCAGTCGGGATTAGGCTTCGCCGGTTTGTCGATAACGCGAATGATGCCTTCCACGATGTCGTCAACAAAGGTGAAGTCGCGGAACATATTTCCGTTGTTGAACACCTTGATAGGCTCGTTGCGAAGGATTGCGCCGGTGAACAAAGCGGGAGCCATGTCGGGGCGTCCCCAAGGGCCGTAAACGGTGAAGAATCGCAGGCCGGTACAGGGAATGTTGTAGAGGTGGCTGTAGGAGTGGGCCATCAGCTCGTTAGCTTTCTTGGTTGCGGCGTAGAGGCTCACGGGGTGGGCGATGCTGTCGTGCTCGCTGTAAGGTGTCTTGCCGTTGAGGCCATAGACGCTGCTTGAGCTGGCAAATACCAGGTGGCCGACGCTGTGATTGCGACACGCTTCAAGAATGTTGATAAATCCGTCGATGTTGCTGTGAATATATGCGAGAGGGTTGGTGATGGAGTATCGCACGCCCACTTGTGCAGCGAGGTTAACCACGGCATCAAAGTGTGGCACCATGTTCATGACTTTTTCAAGCGCTTCAGCGTCTTCAAGGTTTAACCTGACAAACGAGAAGTTGTCACCGCTTGAATAGACGGTGTTCCATTCATAATTGTCGTGGTCAAGGTTGAGGATGTGCTTGAGGCGGTCAATCTTCAGCGCAGGCGAATAGTAGTCGTTGATGTTGTCAACGCCCACAACTTTGTCGCCGCGGTTGAGGAGCCGTTGAACGACGTGAGAACCAATAAATCCGGCAGCACCGGTAACTAATATATTCATTTGACGGAATTATCTAATATTGTTGTATAATAGGGACACTTGCTTGGCGATGTTGTCCCAGTTGTAAGGCGAAAGGTCGTAGTGACGAATTGCGACGTTAGCGTCAAGCTTTTCGCGGAGTTTGCGCGCGAGAGCGTCGACGTTGCCCGTTTCAAAGAAGTCGCCCGAGTCCAAGCATGACAGGCGGTTGGCGGGAATGTCGCTGACCACGACGTCTTTGTCATAGCTGAGGGCTTCGAGGAGTGCAATGGGAAGACCTTCGTGATAAGACGGCATGGCAAAGAGCAAGGCGTTGCTCATCACTTGGTTGAGCTGTTCGCCCTTGATAAAGCCGGTGAGGATAGCGCCGGCCTCGCGAGCCGAAGCTTTGAGAGATTCAGAGTATTTATCGGGGTGGTCAGCGTCACCGGCAATGACTAGCTGAAGGCCGTCGATATTGAGAGATTTGTAGGCGTTGACGAGGTCGTGGAATCCTTTTTCCTTGACAAAACGGCCAATCGCGAGGATGTATTTCCCGGGGATTATGCCGAGTGAAGAGATGTAGTCAGTGTGTGGAGAAGGTTGGGGCTTGTTAACGCCGTTGTATATAATAGAAACGTTGCGACAGCCACGACGAGTCATGATGTCGCTGATTTCTTGAGATATAGCGATGCAATGGTTGCAGAATTTAGCGCCACACCATTCGCCGGCTTTAAGGATGGAGCGAGCGAGAGTGCCCCACTTGTCGCGGTTGTAGTCGGGACCATGGTTGGTCATGACCACTTTCATGCCCAAGAGTCGGGCAAGCGGAGTCATGATTGCGGGGCCTATGGCGTGGATGTGGAGGATGTCGGGGTTTAGTCGGCGGGCAACAATGACAGCCAGAAAAGTGTGGATGATAGCTTCAAAAGACTTGCGACGGGGAGCGTACACGTCAATGAGCTTTACACCCTTGTATTCAGTGATGTGGTTGTTGTCGTTGATGTAGCAACTGCGGCGCAAGATGGTCACATCGTGGCCCAAGGCGACGAGGCGCGGATAAAGCTCCTCGCAGTGAGTTTCGACTCCGCCCAGAATGTTAGGAATCCCTCGTGTGCCAATAACGACAATTTTCATGATTAGGCTGATTATTTGATTTGTTGCTTCAGATTGCCTTGCTCAGGGCTTTGCCCTACATTGTACCATTGCTTGTCAATGCATGCGGGCTTGCCTTGCAGCGAGCGTATTTTGTTTTTTATAACCCATTTTGCAGGGTGGGTAATATATTTTTTCATTACCGGGGAGGCAGTGCCTACCATCCAGCAATTTTTTGGACAATTTCTCACTTGGGCTCTCACTTTTTCGGCTTGTTCGCTCTCCCAAATGTTCATGAAATCAGTGCTGTGGATGTTACCCATAGACTCTTTCCAGAATTTTTCTTCAAGGCCGTTGCAGGGATAAACTTCGCCAAACGGGTCGATGAAGAAGTTGGTGGTGCCGGCTTCGCAGGGAAGCATACGACGATTTCCTTCGATGTAGTTGATGAGCCCCATGTTGAAAAATGCGCGGAACCATGACTTCGGATGATTTTCGCGAAGTTGCTCGTTGATGAGCGTCTCAAAGTTGCGGCACACTTCGTTAGTGTTAGTTATAACGTTGTCATCCTTGTGGAAATAGTAAGAATTGTGGAACGCAGCGGTAGCAAATTCCATTCCGAGCGACTTGGACAGCTTGTAAAGCGAAAGCATATCCTCGGAGTTGTTGTTAGAAACCGTACAGCCAAATCCAATATCTTTGATGCCCATTTCGCGAAGCGTCAGCAAAGTCCTCAACCCTTTGTCAAAACCTCCGTTTTGTCCTCTCAATTCATCATTTTTGCAGCTTAGGCCTTCGATAGAAATGCGAATGCCGATATTTGGGAATTTTTTAGCGAGTGCAATGATGCGCTCCTCAAACCATCCCGAAGTTGAAATGACAATTCGCTTGGTGTGACGATAACATTCCTCGACGATTTCGTCAAGGTCTTGGCGTATAAAAGGTTCACCTCCGGTGAGGTTAATGAATTTTAGCTTAGGTAGAGACTTCAAGTCAGAGGCTTTAATCTCTTCGTCAGATTTGGTAGGGTTTCGCCAAATATTACACATTTTACACCTCATCGGACAACGATAAGTTAAAATTATAGATGCATCTGTGGGTAATATTACGCTCATTATAGATATTAAATTGCTACAGTTATAGATTGATGAGAGAGGTCTTTCAAGAATATAACGTAAAAAAGGTGTATTTATTGCTGTAAAAATGAAATAAAAAATGGGAAAAATGAGATTCTGTATTTGTGAGAATGAATAGAAATAATAGATTTTGAGGAATTAACATATATTAATAATGAACTTTCTTATTTTTCGTTAAATTTGCCAACACAATAAAATTACGCACTAATGAGAAAAATTTTACTTCTAATTACCGCTATGATAGGCACCATGAGCGTATCAGCCAATCATTTGACACCAAGTGAGGCCCTTGCGCGTGCCGTGAACGAAACATCGACAGCATCATCAGCTAAACGTGTAGCCACACAGAAAGTTCAGCCTGTTTATTCGGTTGACCGAGGCTCGCAGTCCATGGCTTATGTGTTTGCCTCCAATGATGCCCCCGGCTTTATTGTTGTCAGCGCCGATGACTGCGTTGACGCAGTGTTGGGCTACTCAGATGACGGTACATTTGATGCCGAAAATATTCCCGAAAATATGCAAGCATGGCTCGACGGCTATGCACGTCAGATAGAGTGGGCTGCAGCGCACCACGTGACGGCAACAAAAGCAACGGTTAAACAGCGTGCCGATGTTGCTCCAAAGGTGACAACGATGTGGAATCAAGATGCGCCATATAACAACCTTTGCCCCGTGGTGTCCAACAAGCACTGCTATACCGGATGTGTGGCAACTGCGATGGCTCAAATACTGAATTACCACAAGTGGCCCGAACGAGGCACCGGCTCGACAAGCTATACTTGCAAGTTTACTAGTGGCTCGCAAACACTTTCGATGGATTTCTCAGAAGTAACTTTTGAGTGGGACAAGATGCTTGACGAATATACATCAAAAAGCCCCGAGGAAAACCAAACGGCAGTGGCAACGTTGATGAAAGCTTGTGGATATGCAGCGCAGATGGTCTATTCAACCTCGGCTTCCGGAGCGTTAAGCAACGTGGCTGCGCGTGGATTGGTCAATTACCTTGGTTATGACCGCGGACTTTCAATCCAGTTGCGTGATTGGTATGGCATTGAAGAGTGGGCTGACTTGGTTTATGACGAGTTAACCACCAATGGCCCTGTTTATTATGACGGCGAAGGCACCGGCGGCGGTCACGCATTTGTGTGTGACGGATATCGTTCGGCCGATGGATTTTTCCATTTCAATTGGGGCTGGGGCGGAATGAGCAACGGCTATTTCAAGCTCAGCGCATTGGAGCCGCAAACTCAAGGCGCCGGTGGCGTTTCTTACGCTTACAATTGGGAGCAAAGCATCATGAAAGGCTTGCGCAAAGCTCAGGAGGGTTCACCGATGACCTATGTATTTGCACCGTATGCCGGAGTAAATGTGACGTTATCGAGCCAAACACTCGGCAAAAATGTCAATTTCTTGGGCTATGAAACGTCAGATGGATATTGCAACTATTCGCTCTTTGACGTTGATAGCTTAACATTAGGTATCAAGGCCAGAACGATTGAAAATAATGCAGTTAGATACATCCCGTCAAATAACGTCAATAACACCACCATGGCTTCATATACTCGTGAAAACGGTATCTTGATAACGTTGCCAACCGACTTGGCTGAGGGCGCTTATGAAATGTCACCGGTTTATAAGGTTGGCGCTAACGGGCAGTGGACCGACATGATGTTTAATTCGGCATTCCGCAACTCCGTGTTTATGGATGTCACCGGCACCACCGCTACTTTCTCCTTGGCGAAGTCAGGCGCTCAGCCCGAAGTGAAGATACTTGAATATCCCGAATATTTCACGTCATCAGGCGATTTTACGATAAAAACGCGTATTTATAACCGTGGCACTGAGGACTTTATTGGCTATATTCGCGCTTGCTTCTGGTCTAAGGAAAAGTCGGCAATATCAATTGATGGCTTGGCCACATCTGAACAAGTTGTCGTAGCTGCAGGCGACTCCATCGACGTGGATTACACATCTGCAATTTCAAGCGGAAGTATCTCAGACGGTGAATATTACCTGTTTATTGGTAACGGTACTACCGGCGAAATTATCAGCGATTTCTATGATGCTGCGGTGGGTAATAAATATGGCTCGCTGGTGCTTCAACAAGCAGCGTTCACGATTGCCAATAAAACATTTGTGGATTGCAATAGTTTGACTTATAGCGCTACAATTACTTGTCCGCAAGGCGTTTACACCGGACCAATCGCGCTATTGATTTCCAAGGTGAAAAAGCCGTTTAATCAGGACTTTATACTAGAGTCGGAAGAA
>CAYTFG010000053.1:8494-13772 GCA_964436925.1 uncultured Bacteroides sp.
CAAGGTGACGAAAGTCATCATTAAATAGGAAGTTTGGAAATTGTTGTCATATTTGATGAGAGGCGATGCAATCTTTGTGATGTATCGCCTCTTTTCTAGCTCAACATTTTGCGCTGAGTGCATATTTTAGCTCAAAACATTTTGCGCTGAGTACACATTTTGGCCCAAAACATTTTGCGCTGAGTGCATATTTTGGCTCAAAACATTTTGCGCTGAGTAATATTTGTTGTAACTTAGCGGTGCTAAACATCTAATATTCAGCGTATGACTAATTCGACGATGATTTTTAAAAGAAAGCTATATCAAAAGCTCCTCAATTGGAAGAAAACCAGTCAAGGGAAAACCGCTTTATTGATTGAAGGAGCACGACGTGTCGGTAAGTCCACACTGGCACTTCAGTTTGCTGCGAATGAATACAAGTCGCACTTATTAGTGGATTTTTCAAATGCTTCTAAAACAATTCATAAGTTATTTGAAGATATTTCTGACCTTGACTCGTTGTTTATGCAGCTGCAATTTGAATATAATGTAGTGCTTCAACCGCGAGAATCTCTGATTATTTTTGATGAAGTTCAGTTTAATCCGCGTGCACGTCAAGCTATTAAGCATTTGGTGGCCGATGGTAGATATGACTATATAGAAACCGGATCACTTATATCAATAAGTAAGAATGTGAAGGACATTCTCATCCCGAGTGAGGAGGAGCGTGTACAGATGTATCCCATGGATTTTGAGGAATTTCAGTGGGCATTAGGACGTAATCCCGGGCCGTTGCTTCGCAAAGCACTTGCCGATGGTAAACCGCTTGGACAAGTGGCCCACCGTGCAATGATGAAAGAATTCCGTCGCTATATGCTTGTCGGAGGAATGCCACAAGCAGTGAGTTGCTATATCGAAACACTTAATTTGCAGCTTGTAGATAATGTAAAACGCAATATAATTGACCTCTATGAGGCTGATTTGCGCAAAATTGATAGGACAGGGCGCATGGGCCGATTATTCGATGACATCCCGGCTCAATTGGCGCGCAATGTTTCGCGATATATGCCACAATCAACAATTGGCAGGCTGACGCCGTCGCGACTTGATGGCTATATTTCTGAGCTTGCTGATTCAAAAATAGTCAATATGTGCTACCACACGTCGGACCCATCTAATGGCCTCGCAATGGATTACAATAAGGACTATTTTAAGATGTATGTTGGTGACACCGGACTTTTTGTTACTCTCGCTTTCAAAGATAGCGAGTTCACCGATAATGATATTTATATCAAGTTACTGACTGATAAACTTAGCGCAAATTTGGGCTACTTATATGAAAATGTTGTGGCTCAAATGTTGGTAGCTTCAGGCCGTCGTCTGTTTTATTATACTTTTGCTTCGGAGTCGAAGCACACTTATGAGGTGGACTTTCTGATTAGTGACAAAGGTAAAATCAATCCGCTGGAAGTTAAGTCGTCAAGTTACCGAGCACACGCTTCGCTTGATGCTTTTTGCAAGAAATTCTCGCAAAAGGTGCGTACTCCTATGGTAATTTATACCAAGGATATCGCTAAAGATGGACCGGTACATTACCTCCCCATTTATATGGTTCCGTTCTTATAAAAATGTCGAGAATTTATGTTTTGAGGGTGTACTATTGTTAACAAGGGTGATAATAATGCGGTGTGGAGTGTGTTATTTTTAAATAGTGTGAAACAAATGATTTTTTTTACCCTAAACTATTGCTATTAAAAATATAATGCCTACCTTTGCATCAGTTTTTCATGGTATTAGATTTAAGGTAAGAAGATTATTCGTCGTGATGACGAGTAATTTTTTTTTGTACCTACTCCAACCGACCGAAAATCCCATATATTTTCGTACTTTTGTAACAAAAATAGATATCATGGATAAATTTCAACAATTAAAAGAATTATTATTGTCCAATCGTTCGTATCGTCGATTTGATAATTCTCGCACTATAGATGAGTCAGTGCTGACTGAACTCGTCAATCTCACACGTTTTTGCGCTTCAGGAATGAACAAGCAACCACTCCGCTATCGTCTTGTAACCGATGCCGATGAGTGCGCTCGCGTCTATCCTTGCCTCAAGTGGGCAGGTTATCTCAAGGATTGGGATGGACCCGAGGAGAAGGAACGCCCTGTGGCTTACTTTATACAGTGCCTTGACACTGACTGCATGAAGTCTATACTTTGTGACGACGGGCTACAATTGGAAGCTATTACCTTGGGCGCTGTCTCCATGGGCTTGGGCGCTTGCATTATCAAGGCTTTTAACGCAACTGCTGTTGCTGAAACATTGGCTTTGCCTGCGCATCTCGAACCGCGATATGTCATCGCTCTGGGCTATCCCGTTGAAAAGGTCGTGCTTGAAGATATGCAAGGCGAAAATGTGGAATATTGGCGTGACAGCAATGCCATTCATCATGTGCCCAAACGAACTCTTGACAAACTAATCATTAAATAACCAAAACAATATTGCATCTTCTCATGAAGAACGTAAGCCTAATTATGTCTTTGTTGATGCCCTTGGCGGTGTCGGCAAATAATGAATTTTGGAATGACCCTACGATTGTCGACCAAGGTAAGGAGCCTGCTCGAGCATCATTTGTTGTTCCATCAACAACTTCTCTCAATGGAACATGGAAATTTAAATTTGCGCCGGCGGTGGATGCCCGCCAAGTCGATTTTTACAGCGACACGGTGAATGTTGCATCGTGGGGCGACATCATTGTTCCTGCCAGCTGGGAAACACAGGGCTATGGCATCCCCGTGTATAGTAATTCTGCTTATATTTTCCCCGTAAATCCGCCGTTTGTGCCTGCCGATGACTTGCCCATCGGGACTTATCGTCGCACATTCACTGTGCCTGAATCATTTGCCGGGAAACAAGTGATACTTCACTTCGGCTCTATTGCCGGTGCGGCTACAATCTATGTTAATGGCCAAAAAGTGGGCTATTCTAAGGCCTCAAAGACTCCTGCCGAGTTCAACATAACAAATCTCTTGAAGAACGGCGATAACACGCTCGCTCTGCAAATTTTCAAATGGAGCGATGCTTCCTATCTTGAAGACCAAGACTTTTGGCGCTTGGCGGGTATTGAACGTGACGTCACGTTGATTGCGCGTCCTAATGTCTCCATTGAAGATATTCATGCCGTGGGTAATCTTGACGATAAATACACCACCGGATTATTCTCGCTGGATGTCGCTGTGCGCAATTTCACGTCAGCGGTAAAGCCCGGCTACAAAGTCGATGTCGCACTTCTCAACTCTGCCGGTGCAAAAGTGTTTTCTGCGACCAAGTCAATTGATGCCGTGGCAGGAAATTCCTCGGTAAGCTTTGACTATAAGCTGTCAAAACCTCAGTTGTGGAGCGCTGAACACCCCAATCTTTACACAGTAAAGGTGCGCTTGCTTGATAATAACGGCGCAGAAGTCGAAGCCACACAAGTGCGTACGGGTTTCCGCCGTGTCGAGATGAAGAACAAGCAATTGCTCATCAACGGTGTGCCCATTATCATCAGAGGCGTGAATATTCATGAACATAGCGAGGACAAAGGCCACTATGTGGACCACGCTACACGTTTGAAAGATTTTGAATTGTGGAAATTGAACAATTTCAACGCGTTGCGCACCTGTCACTATCCTCAAGATGATGAATTCTATGAGATGGCCGACGAATATGGCTTTTATATCGTGGATGAGGCTAATATCGAGAATCACGGCCTCGACGGTTATGACCGCACACGCCACCCGTCGTTTGTTCCTGAATATGCCGGCCAAATTATGGACCGCACGGTGAGAATGTATCAGCGAGACAAGAATCACCCATCTGTGATTGTCTGGTCGCTGGGCAATGAAAGCGATTGCGGCGATAATTTCCAAGCCACTTACCGCTGGTTGAAGGCAACTGACACCACTCGTCCCACTCAATATCATCGTGCCCGTGAAACGGAATTTACCGATATTTTCTGCCCCATGTATCCCACACCTGCCGTGATGGAACGCTACGCAACTCGTGACGATGTTTACCGCCCTATAATTCCTTGTGAATATGAACACGCAATGGGCAACAGCAACGGACAGATGAAAGACTATTGGGAACTTATCATGCGTTATCCCATCATGCAAGGTGGATTTATATGGGACTGGGTTGACCAAGGCCTCACCGCCTATGACGAGCAAGGCCGCAAATACTGGGCTTATGGCGGCGATTTAGGTGGCCATCGTTGGACTCATGATGAAAACTTCTGTGATAACGGCCTCGTAAATGCCGACCGCACTATCCATCCTGCTTTGCACGAAGTGAAAAAGTGGTATTCACCTGTGTGGTTTGCTGATGAGGATGTGGCCAAAGGAAAGATTCTCATCCACAACTACAATCTTTTCACTACACTCAAGGATTATGATTTCAAGTGGGTGCTCATTAAAAATGGCGAACCGGTTGACTCAGCTCGTTTCTCTGCATCAGCCAAGCCAATGACCGATGCTCACGTGGCGCTGAAGCTCCCCAAGTTGTCGTATGCTAAAGCCGACGAATATTTCCTCAATCTATATGCCGTTACTACGGTAGCATCACCGTTAGTACCTGCCGACCATGTTGTTGCCTTTGAGCAAATATCATTCCCCGGCAATAACTATTTTGTTGACAAAGCTGCCGACAGCGACATTATTTGGCGCCAACGTGACCGCAACATCTCTTTCTCAATAAACGGTGTTGAAGCGGCTGTGGATGTGCGCAGCGGTTGCCTGTCGGCCTATAATGTTGACGGCCAAGCTATGTTGGTGCGCAAGACCACTGCTACGCCAAACTTCTGGCGTGCCCCCACAGATAATGACTTTGGCTATGGTATGCCCCGAGAGCAAAATGTGTGGCGCACTGCCGGTGATAACACTGAAATTGACGACATGTCTATCGACGGTAACAAGTTGACCTTTGCGTTGAAACTGGTAGGTATTGATGTGCCTTATACATTGACTTATGAAGCTCAAAAGGACGGCTCTATTATCGTTACATCCGAGATAGACCTTGAGGGTCATGACTTACCTGAATTCCCGCGCTTCGGCATGAAAATGGTATTGCCCACAAGCCTCGATAACGTCAACTACTATGGCCGTGGACCTTGGGAAAACTACCAAGACCGTAATACATCGTCATTTATCGGTCGCTATAAAAGTACAATTGATGGCCTGAACTTTGATTATATTCGCCCGCAAGAGAACGGATATCGCACTGACGTCAGAGAAGTGTCATTTACCGATGCCACGGGCA
>CAYTFG010000054.1:0-13387 GCA_964436925.1 uncultured Bacteroides sp.
GCTCGCATAGAGCTTCCACCATACACCCTAAAATTTGGATATATGAAAATAATTATCTACATTTGCGAGTGTGTACATTTTACTCAATCCATTGAGTAATTTTACGCAGTCCATTGAGTAATTTGTAATGCCATGTACAAAAGAATTGAATATCAATTAATTAGAGAGCGCATTGAAGAACCACGGCACTTCATTCAGGTTGTCATGGGCGCTCGTCAGATAGGTAAGTCAACAGTTGTCAAGCAGGTCCTTAATGACTTAAAAGGCGCTTATCTGTTTTATTCAGCAGATAATGTGCCTACAACAAACAGTGGTTGGATATCAAATTGCTGGGAGAGTGCGCGTAGCATGATGACTGCCCAAAATCTTGATAGCATCGTCTTGGCAATTGATGAGATACAGAAAATATCTAATTGGAGTGAGGCTGTCAAGAAGGAATGGGATGATGACACATTTCATGATAGAAACATCAAAGTGCTATTGCTGGGCAGTAGCCGAGTGTTGCTTGAGAAGGGGTTATCAGAGTCATTGGCGGGACGATTTGAAGAGATAAGGATGAGCCACTGGAGCTACACTGAGATGCGTGACTGCTTTGGCGTTTCCCTTGATGAGTATATCTATTTCGGAGGATATCCCGGCGCAGCAGCATTGGTAAAGGACGAAGACCGCTTCAGACAGTATATTCAGTCTTCAATAATTGATGCAACAATCAATAAGGATATTTTAATTGATACTCCAATAAACAAGCCGGCACTACTGAGACAAACATTTGAATTGGCGGCATCTTATTCGGGCAAAATTGTGTCTTTAAGCAAGATGGTAGGAGCATTACAAGATGCCGGTAACACCACGACGCTCGCAGGATATCTTAACTTGCTGTCACAAAGCGGACTGGTCGGCGGATTGCAAAAATATTGTCCTGATACTGCACGCAGCAGAGCGAGCATTCCTAAGTTACAAGTATATAATAATGCGCTGAAAATGGTGTATATGCCACATTCTTTTGGCGGAGCTGTCACTGACCGCAAGTCATGGGGCCACATGTTTGAATCGGGCATCGGCGCTTACTTAATGAGCCAATCCTTCAAACATAGATTTGAAGTCTATTACTGGCGGGACCGAAACGATGAAGTTGATTACATCTTGCGCAAGGGTAACAGTGTGATAGCAATCGAAGTCAAGAGTAATGCTGAATCACACACATCGGGACTCGAACGCTTTAAGCGCGAATATGCGCCAAAAGTTGCATTGGTTGTTGGTGCCGGCGGAATGTCACCTGCCGACTTTCTCTCTATGAACATTTCAGCGCTGTTTTAGGAGCGTCCTGCCGGTGGTTCGGGGCTGTTGACGATGCCAACGGGGCACCATGTGCGTCGTGAAAGGCGCGCTTGCTCCATGAGGTGGATGTTATGTGCATCGTTGTAGCGCGAGTTGTGAGGATGGTCCAGGTGATATTGTAGCGCTGCAAATTTGATAAATCTTTTTTTGAGGCCGTAGTTGATTAGTCGCCATGAGAGGTCGGAATCTTCGCGTCCCCAGCCAACAAACTCGTCGCTGTAACCGTTTACGGCGATAATGTCGTCGCGCCAATACGCCATGTTGCAACCGCGGGCATACGAGCCGTTGGACGCTCTTAGATTTTGGAAGAAACGGCTGAGAAATGGGAGACGGAGCGCGTTGAAATTTACCGAGCCTGTGGCGAGTGCTTCCGTAGTCTTGTCGGCATTGAGTAAGGTGCGACTACCGGTAACAAACGAGCCTCTACGAGCAAATTTCAAGTGGTCTCTGACAAAGTTTGGGTGAATGAGGATATCTCCGTCAATTTGGATGATATAGTCGCCTGATGCGGCTAGAATTGCCTTGTTACGTATCTGTCCGGCACGGAACCCGCGGTCCTCATGCCACACGTGTAGCAATGGCACGGGAAAAGTCTGACGGAATTGTTGTATGAGTGTAGCAGTGTCCTGTCGTGAGCCATCGTCGGCAATGATGACTTCTGAGGGCATGATTGTTTGTCGCAAGACATGGCTGAGACACAATTGGAGAAATTGTGGGTTGTTGTAGGTTGAGATAATTAGAGAGGTGTTCATTATACTTGAACTAGTGAATAAATAAGCAATTGTATTGTGAATATATAACGTATTTACAAAGGTAGTTGTTTTCAGCGATATGCGCAACTATAAAAAGGTGAAGAGCGAGATCCAACACGGACATCGCTCTTCTTTAAATCTATTATTATGAGACTATTGCTAGTATATTTCTTATTCTTCGTCGTCTTCCTCTTTCATGTTGTGGAAAACGTTTTGAACGTCTTCATCATCTTCGAGCTTTTCGAGAAGCTTGTTGATGGTTTCGCGTTGTTCGGGAGTTACTTCCTTAACGTCGTTAGGGATGCGCTCAAACTCGGCAGAAATGATTTCGAAGCCGTTTTGTTCCAAGTAATTTTGGATGTTGCTGTATTCTTCGAAAGCGCCGTAGAGGATGATACCGTCTTCGTCGTTTACGATTTCGTCAACACCGTAGTCGATGAGCTCGAGCTCGAGTTCCTCAACATCCATGCCTTCTTTAGGTTGAATCTTGAAGACACATTTGTGGTCAAAGAGGAATGTAAGTGAGCCTTGTGTACCGAGTGAGCCATTGTGCTTGTTGAAGTATGAGCGCACGTTGGCAACGGTGCGGGTGTTGTTGTCGGTAGCAGCTTCTACAAAGATTGCAATACCGAATGGGCCGTATCCTTCGTAAGTGATTTCCTTGTAATCGCCGGCGTCCTTATCGGTTGCTTTTTTGATAGCGCGTTCTACAGTGTCTTTGGGCATGTTGGCCGCCTTAGCGTTTTGCATCAAGACGCGCAAACGGGGGTTAGTTGAGGGGTCGGGACCGCTGGCTTTAACAGCGATTGTGATTTCTTTACCGATGCGCGTAAAGGTACGTGACATATTACCCCAGCGCTTGAGTTTTCTCGCTTTGCGGTATTCAAATGCTCTTCCCATTGTTGTCTTTATTTAGGGTTTTAATATTGTTATAAGTTTTTTTCTTGTTATCGTAGTTGAGCACCCAGACGGCTTTGCAAGTTGGCGATGATGCGTGACATCACTTGGTCAATGTATTTGTCGTTGAGCGTTTTTTCTTCGTCTTGGAGGGTGATGGCGATGGCATATGATTTCTTGCCTTCGGGCAGATGTTCGCCTTCGTAGACGTCAAAGAGGGTAACTTCGCGTAGAATGCGCTTTTCGCTTTCTTTCACCACGGCTTGTACTTGGTCGAAGCTGACGTTCTTGTCAAGGAGCAAAGCGAGGTCGCGGTAAACGGGCATTGTCTTGGGCAGCGGAGTGTAGCTAACTTTTTTCTTCAAAGCGAGGCGCACAAGTGCCATCCAGTCGAGCTCGGCGAAGAATACTTCTTGCTTAACTTCACAAC
The DNA here is from genome assembly GCA_964436925.1 of uncultured Bacteroides sp. GTDB lineage: Bacteria > Bacteroidota > Bacteroidia > Bacteroidales > Muribaculaceae > CAG-873. Next base: position 3,418 of record CAYTFG010000054.1, read on the forward strand.
GGCGTGCAAGGGCTTTAGAGATGATGCCCATGGTGCCGAGTTGCTTGCCTGAGCGAGTGGCAATGTTGAGGACGGCAGAGTAAATGTCGCCGGGTTGAGCCACTGTCAAGGCTATTTCTTTGTCGCTGATGCCCAGGCGGAGGAGAATGTTGGCAACAACGGCTTTGAGGTCATAGATTGTAGCTGCTTCAGCACCGCGGAGCCAGTTGGCGTTACGTATGTTACCGGTCAACCATATACCGAGGCGAGAATATTCGCTGTATGGAGCAAGTGGTTGCTCAACGGTTGATTGGGCTTGCGGGTTGAAGTAGTAAACGTTGCCAAATTCATACATCATCAAGTCTGAAGACTTGCGGTTGATGTTGTGGGCAAGTGATTCGAGACCGCCAAAGAGAAGCGTTTGACGCATCACGTTGAGGTCGCCGCTGAGCGGATTGAGGAGTTTTACGCAGTGTTCTGCGGGATACTCGCTGAGTCCTTGATAATAGCTTTCTGATGTGAGTGAGTTATTGAGGATTTCGTTGAAACCGGCAGCGGTGAGTTGCTCAGAGATTGTGCGACGCAAGTCATTGGCTGAATCGGTGAGTGTCTTGAATGAAAGAGAAGAGTGGAGTGTTGATGAAAATTCAACGTTATTGTAGCCGTAGATGCGCAATACATCTTCAATCACGTCGCAGGGGCGGGTAACGTCAACACGGTAGGTTGGGATGAGAAGGTCAACCTCGTCATCGCGATGTGCCACGATTTGAACCTCGAGTGATTTGAGGATTGAATCAACAGTCTCGGCAGGAATATCTTTACCTACGAGGGTATTTAGGCCTTTGTAGCTTAAAGTAACCTCTGCGGGCTTAATTTCGTTTGGATAAATATCAATGGGTTCGCCACAGATTTCGCCACCACCAAGTTCTTTAACGAGCAATGCTGCAAGCTTCAAGACATACATACAACCGTTGGGGTCGATGCCACGCTCAAAACGGAATGATGAGTCGGTGCTCAATCCGTGACGGCGAGCTGTCTTGCGCACTGATGTGGGGTTGAAATAAGCGCTCTCAAGGAATACGTCGGTTGTTTGCTCGGTCACACCTGAATCAAGGCCGCCAAATACGCCGGCGATACACATTGGCTCTTCTGTGTTGCAAATCATCAAGTCGGCAGCGTCGAGAGTGTGCTCTACACCGTCAAGGGTAACAAATTTTGTACCGGCAACAGCGTTGCGCACAACAACTTTGTCGCCTTTAATCTTGGCGAGGTCAAAGCAGTGGAGCGGCTGACAGAATGAGTGCAAGAGGTAGTTGGTGATATCGACGATGTTGTTGATGGGGCGCAAGCCGATTGTGCTTAAGCGCTCGCGCAACCATTCAGGGCTCTCTTGAACCTTGACACCACGTATTGTCACGCCGGCATAACGGGGACAAGCGTCGGGATTTTGTACATCAACGGTGATTGCGCCGTCGGGGCGGTCCACCTTGAAAGCGTCAACACTTGGACGAGTGAGCTGAGCGGCTTGTGCATGGCATGCCATCCATGCGCTGAGGTCGCGAGCCACGCCATAGTGTGAAGCTGCGTCGATGCGGTTAGGTGTAATGTCAACTTCGAGAACGAAGTCATCTGATAGGTTGTAATATTCGGCTGCGGGAGTCCCGGGCTTGATTTCTTGGTCGATAACGATGATACCGTCGTGGCTTGAACCCACGCCTATCTCGTCTTCTGCGCAAATCATGCCGAATGATTCAACACCGCGTATTTTTGATTTTTTAATTTGAAATTCTTTGTCTCCGTCATAGAGCGTTGTCCCAACGGTTGCCACTACTACGGTTTGTCCTGCTGCAACATTGGGTGCACCACACACTATTTGGGTGGCTTGTCCGTCTCCGAGGTCTACTGTGGTGATGTGGAGGTGGTCACTATTGGGGTGCAGTTCACAGGTAAGCACTTTACCGATAACGATGCCGCGAAGCCCGCCTTTTATGGATTCGACACGTTCCACGCCTTCGGTTTCCAATCCGATTGACGTGAGAGTCGCTGCGAGTTCCTCGGGTGTTTGGTTAAAGTCGATGTATTGCTTCAACCATTTATATGAAATATTCATGATGTGAAAAGTATTTTTTTCAGATTAAAATAGCGCCAAACCAATGGATTAAAGCGCAACCACTAATATCACGCAAAGTTACAAAGAAATTTTAATTTATCAAATATGTAATTTATATTGCTTTACACGCTTTACACTAAAAAGAAAGGTCAGGACTACCTCACCGGCACTCCTGACCCCGAAATCCAATTCATTGTTATATTAATTAGCTTTTTCTACCATCTCTAACAGATTTCGATGTTTCGACATTCTTTTGCCTTGGCTTCTTCGTCTAGCTTTGGTAACGTTACTGTCAATACACCGTTGTTTACATCGGCTGTGATGTTATCTTTGTTGATGTTATCGGCGAGCGTGAACGTTTGTTCAAAGTGCGTGTATGAAAATTCGCGGTGCAAATATTTCTTACCGTCTTTTTGCTCGTTGTCTGTATTCTTTTCCATTCTCACTACTAGCTGATTGCCGTTGCTCAAATGTACATTAAAATCATTCTTGTCCATTCCCGGAGCAGCTACTTCGATTTTATATTCTTTTTCGTCTTCGAGAATATTTACCGATGGCGCTGTTGCATTAGCTTTAACAAACCAGTCATTGTTGAAAAAGTCGTTGAACACATTTGGTAACCAAGTTTGGTCATTGAAATTTCTTACTGGTAGCATAATTAAATCCTCCTTTTAAAGAACTGTTAAACATTTGTTTAGAGCTCCTCAGCCTTATCGGCTTCGGCGTTCGTCTTATATTTTGCAAATGTCATACCTGACAACCTCAACCTGCCGTTTTTTAACCTTAGGTAAACTTCTTAACAATTAGCCTCGCCTTTTTTAACTACGATAATCTCCATTAAACAATAGACATGACAAAAGGAGACTTTATGTCACTTTTTGTCATGTCAGCTTTTCATCATTAGTTTTCCTACAAATTTTTACATGGAACTACCTAAATATAATATTCAACCATTTCTATTAGACCGGCTTTTAGTGCATACTTTGTAGCTTCATAAATCGTATTTACTTCGATTTTTCTAAATATATTTTTTTTGTGTGTTGTTATAGTATGGACACTGGAATTTCGTTGAGCAGCTATCTCTTTGGCTGATTTGCCCTGCGCTATGAGTCGCAGGATTTCTATCTCCACAGGCGTCAAGTGGGCATCATTATCTTGTTTCGTACTATGTGTTTCGAGCAAGCCCTGTATTACTTGACTGTGGTATCTTCCGCCTCCAAATGCGCTCTTCAACGCCGTATAAAATTCTTCGCGCGAGCTGTCTTTTAATATCATGCTGACGCTCTGCTCAAAGCTCATGCGACGCATCAGTGACTCACTTAGTTCATTGGAAAATAATATCCACGTGACCTCGGGATATCTGTGCAAAAGCACCAATAATTCATCGACGCCTTTCAAGTCAAACAGCGTATAATCCAATACAACGATTGACTTCCCATGACCTTTCATTAACACTGAGATTAGTTCTTTCTTATCTACAACATCAATGATTGGACTGGATTTAAATATATCTGCAATATATTTATGCAACCCTGCGCGGGTAATGTCCTGGTTGTCAGCTATAATAAAAGGCATGGGTGTCAAGGTTTCTTAAAAATAGGTAAGTTATCGGCTGTTTTTATTCTCGTGACGTATAAGAGTGAGTATAGTTGCTTGTTTTTTTTGTGTGAGGGCGTGAGGGTGTGAGCTCACGCCACTTTTTATTATCTGTTTTATACTTTATAGCGGATACTCTTCAAACGCGTAGAGCACGGTTGACAAGTAGCGCTCTCCGGTATCTGGTAGCAACGCAACTATCGTCTTCCCTTCATTTTCTGGCAACTTAGCTAGTTGCAATGCTGCATATAGTGATGCGCCTGATGAGATGCCCACTAGCAAGCCTTCTTTATGGGCTAGCAAGCGTGACGTGCCTATTGCATCGTTATCTTTTACGCGGATGATTTGGTCCACTACTTCGCGCTTGAAGTTTTTAGGTTCAAAGCCGGCTCCGATACCCTGGATTTTATGACTGCCTGAACGGCCTTCCGACAATACCGGTGAACCATCAGGTTCTACGGCTACGGCTTTTACTGCGGGATTTTTTGACTTCAACAATTCGGCTACACCGCTCAATGTTCCACCGGTACCAACACCTGCTACGAAAATGTCTACTCTACCATCGGTATCGTTCCAAATTTCTGTACCGGTTGTGCGTTGATGGATTTCAGGATTTGCGGGGTTCTCAAATTGTTGCAAAATGATTGCGCCCTCAGTTGATTCTTTTATTTCATTTGCTCGGCGTATGGCGCCCTTCATGCCTTCGCTTCCCGGTGTCAATACTACCGTTGCGCCTAAGGCCTTAAGCAAGTTTTGACGTTCTACACTCATGGTTTCAGGCATGGTAAGTATCAATTTATAGCCCTTCACCGATGAAACCCACGCTAGACCTATACCGGTATTTCCGCTGGTTGGTTCTATAATGGTTGCTCCCGGAGCTAATTTTCCTTCCTTTTCGGCTGCTTCAATCATTGCCAAAGCAATACGGTCTTTAACGCTACCACCGGGATTGAAAAATTCCGGCTTTACGATGAGGCGAGCTTTGAGGTTTTCTGCTTTTTCTATATTTTTAAGCTCTAAAAGTGGAGTATTACCGATTAGCTCGGTTAAGCTTTGATAAATTCGTGCCATAATCTTTAAGTTTGTGTGATTCTTGTTTGTAATTTTAATTGATGTTGTTTTATGATTTGTTGTATGGCACAAAGTTACGGCGCTTTTAAGCCCCCCGCAATACTACAAATATGGTATTTTTTATTCTGACGCCTCCGATGGGTGCTTGCGGTAGTATTCTTCCAGGATATTTTTGATTTCAAAGTAATATCCTGTGGCATCACCCTCCTTCTTGGGGGTTACTGAAATATAATCGTAGTAAGGTGGCTCATACTTTTGCCCCACTGCGCTTAGCCCTGACAGATTGAGGAAGTCATACTCGTGTTGTGGCAACACCACTGTCCATGCATTTGCCGGGTCGGCTCCGGTTCCCGACGATGCTATCACTAGCAACAAGTGATTCAACTTAAACTGCCATATTCGCGCCAAATTGACCTTGTCAAGTCGTTCATACGAATATATCAAATAATTGAGCTGTCGCAAATCCAGCGGATTATCTGCCAACGCTGTGCGTGCAAATTCCATGATGCTGCGACACTCCGTCTTGCTATGTTTCGACTTGTGATACAGCGGGTCCATCTTTTTCAACTCTTCTTGGTCATAGGTGTGACGATATGGGTCATAATCTTCTTGGAAAAGATAGCCGTAATACAAGTACGTAAATTCTTCTTTAGTCATCGCCGTATCATTCTGCAAGAACAATTTCATCAACTTGGGATAATAGTTCTTTGATGCGGGATTGGTAGTCTCTGCCTTGATGCGTTCCATGTTTGGCTTAGTGATTACCATTTTCTTATTATCATTGGGTGCAGCATTCAAGCCCACTGCCATTAGCAGCGTGCACATGATGCTTAGTATGTATTTTTTCATTTTCATTGCAGAGGTGCGATAGTTAGGTATTGGTAAACGATTATGGCACTGATTTCAATGCCCACGATACACATCGTGATTATAACCGGGAGCCCTTTGGCGCCCATATATTGGGTAAATTGGTTGGAGGGAAACTTCAACCCTCGCCCTGCCGGTGTACGACTATAGGCCAGGCATCCCAAAAACGAACCTACTGCGGCGCCGACTATCATGGCACTCTCGCCCAATAGCAATCCCAACATCATGCCCACTAAGGAACCTCCTGATATATACCCCAGGCCGTTGCGCATTTTCACAACTTCTCGCGGCAACATCACCGTCAGCATTACTACTATCAATGTCGCGATTCCCCAAAACAATAATGTGCTCCACATCACCGGCATATAGCCACTGAAATGCCCCAATAGCATACCTACATACGCAAACAATACTGCCGGATATTTCGGTACGAAACAGAGTCCCAGCGACACTGCAAGAAAAACGATGGATAGTATTACTAAGGTTACACTCATTGCATTATAGATTCGTTATCTACAAATGTAATGATTTTAATCGGAAAGTGTTAAATCAAAAACCCTTTTTTAGATAATTTCATAGGAATTAGCGCTTATTTCCCATCATTCTCTCAAAAAACTTCCAGATAGCTATTCCCGTTGATACCGACACATTTAACGAGTGCTTTGTGCCATATTGCGGTATCTCTATCCACATATCACTCGCATTCACCACCTCGGGGTCTACGCCGTCAACCTCATTACCTGCGATTATTGCATATTTCCCGCCGGCGCTCAACTCCAGCTCATCCAGCATAACGCTCTCCTTGACCTGCTCCAAGCACGCTACAGTGTAGCCCGCAGCTTTCAACGCGTTGACACAGTCCATGGTGTTCTCATAATATTCCCAAGCCACTGAATCCTCAGCGCCAAGGGCCGTTTTATGGATTTCAGGCGACGGTGGACATGCCGAGATTCCACACAACATGATTTTCTCAACCAAAAAAGCATCCGATGTGCGAAATATCGAACCAATGTTATTGAGCGACCTCACATTGTCCAAAACCACCACGATTGGCAATTTGGCCTTCTCCTTATACTCTTCGACGCTGTCGCGTCCCATGTCCCATATCGTCTTCTTCTCCATTTATCTACAATATTGCTGTTACTTCTTTAAACGCATAGCGTCTGAGCTCTCCGTCTCTCAATCTCAAGCACAGATGGCCCATCGGCTCAACATTCTCTATCTTTGCCTCAATTGACTCGCCACGCGTCACGTCAACATAGCCATAATAGCCGTCATTGCGCCACATCTCCCGCATATACTCCTCATGCATCGTCGGGCTGTCCAACTTGGCCATACGCGCTGCTATATCCTCGGCCAGGCGCTCTATGACCTCTTCTACGCTATACTCCTTGCCGGTGAGCTGTTTCATCGACACCGGGTTGGGCGCATCGCTCACAAACGTCTCTTGATTCACATTCAGCCCAACGCCTATCACCGTGCGCGTAACCTTACTATTCATCACGGCATGCTCGATGAGTATTCCGCATATCTTTTTATCGCCCACATAAATGTCATTTGGCCACTTGATACACGCCTTTATTCCATAACCGTCAAGCACGCTCACCAGCGCCAACGACACCGCTTCTGATATCACAAATTGCCTACGGGCCTCCACATCCGGGCACACAAGCATACTGAATGTGGCATTTTTCTGTGGCTCGGCCTCCCAGCTATTTCCGCGCTGTCCTCGTCCCGCATTTTGCTCGCGCGCAACGATGACAAGCCCGTCTTGCGCATCCTCGCCCATATCCCGCAAATAGGTATTGGTCGAGCCCAAGCAATCAAAATATTGATATTTCGGTTGTATCATATTGTCTGACTAAACATATATCCTGACATTGCCATGATTGCCAATCCCAGTAACCCGTATATAATCCTTGCCGTCCCACGACTCAACTTCATTGTGAGCATCCGCGCGCTCTGGGTAGTGAAAAACCAGTCCCAATTAAACAGCGCTGCCATGATTGACAGCAGCCCTAGCACCGCCATCAACCCTATACACAACCGCGTGCACACAATGACCGACATCGCTCTGTGCTGTGCTATATTATTCAGGCTTGGTGATTATCAAATCACGACTATCATCATCGTTTACCTTGATTTCCACCTTCACTGTATCATCCGGAAGAATATCCTCGATGCGCTCCGGCCATTCCAGCAAGCACAATGCCCCTGAATCAAAGTAATCTTCAACGCCTATATCAAACGCTTCTTCCAAATTCTCCAAGCGATACAAGTCAAAGTGATATATCAACTCGGCTGTTGTATCTGAACGATACTCGTTGATAATTGAGAACGACGGCGAATTGGTCACATCATCTTCAACTCCTAGCGCTGCTGCCAACGCTGTGATAAACGTGGTCTTTCCGGCTCCCATCTCGCCATAAAATGCATATACAGTCTCGTCACCCATTTGTTCTACAAACTCCTGAGCAGCTTTATCTATCGTCTCTAACGAATCAATGTGAATTACTGACATAAATTTATTCTCTTTTGTTTCTACTTACAAATATACAACTTTTTCCGCTACTTTCCCGTCATCGTTATCAACGGAACTATCATCTCCTCCATCGAGATTCCTCCATGCTGGAACGTGTCGGTATAATATTGGACATAATAATTATAATTATTGGGATACGCTATAAAATCCTGGTTCGTCGCAAAGATATACGTCGATGACACATTCGGTGACGGCAACCCCATCGCCTCCGGTCGCTTCACCTCATATACCTGCTTGGGATTATAGCTCAAATTCTTCCCTACCTTATATCGCAAATTTGTGTTGGTATTCTTGTCACCTATCACCTTTATCGGCTTATCCACCCTAATTGTTCCATGATCTGTGGTCAGCACCAGTTTATAGCCCTTCTCGGCGATTCTCTTGAACAATTCCAGCGCCGACGAATGTTTGAACCACGACTCTGTCAACGAGCGATACGCAGCATTATTTGACGCCAATTCCCTTATCATCTTCGACTCGGTTCGCGCATGCGACAACATATCCACAAAATTCAGAACTATTACGTTCAAATCATTCTGCTCCAAGCGCGCAAAATCCTGTATCAACCGCTCTCCCGTTGCCGAATCATTTATCTTGTTATATGAAAACTTACACTGACGACGATAACGCTTAAACAACGTCTCTATCAACGGCGACTCATTCAAATTCTTACCTTCCTCCGACTCTTCATCTACCCACAACTCAGGAAACATCTTCGCAATTTGCAACGGCATCAAGCCCGAGAAAATTGCATTGCGAGCATACTGCGTCGCCGTTGGCAATATCGCCGTGTATAAATTCTCCTCAATATTGAAATACTCACTCAATAACGGCTTTACTGTCCGCCATTGATCAAGTCTGAAATTATCTATCAATACAAAGAAAACTTTCTCACCCTTATCCAAGAGTGGAAACACCGAATTTTGGAACACCCTCGGCGACATCAACGGCGCCGCACTGCCATCAGTCAGCCAATCCTCATAATTTCGCTTCACAAACTTCCCAAACTCAGTATTAGCTTCAACCTTCTGCATCTCCAGCAACTGGTCCATATTAGTCTCCGTGGACGCCAACTCAAGCTCCCAGAACACCAGACGCTTGTACAACTCATACCAATCCTCTATCCGCGACGCATTATTGATAAGCTGCGATATCTCCTGAAACTGCGTCCGATAATCATTTGTCGCCTGTTGCGATACAAGCTCATCACTATGCAAATTCTTCTTTATTGACAACCATATCTGACTAGGATTTACAGGCTTTATCAAGTAATCCGATATCTTATTACCTACAGCCTGATCCATGATATTCTCCTCCTCACTCTTCGTTATCATGATAATAGGAATATGTGGCTGCTCCTGCTTGATGAGCTGCAACGTCTCCAGACCCGTCAAGCCCGGCATATTCTCATCCAAGATTATCAAATCATAATGACGCTCCTTCACCATTTCCAGTGCATCACGACCATTATTCACTGTCTCCAGATTATAACCCTTACTTTTCAGGAACAAGATATGAGGTTTCAACAAATCTATCTCATCATCAGCCCATAATATCGTATAATTTGACATAAACATCACAATTTTTCATTCCCAACAAAGATAAACATTATCCCCAAATAAACCAAACATTTACCCCTCCCGATATCCCCTCACCACCAACAACACATCCATACTCTGTGATGCCGCCCTCATGCACTGCCCCATTCCCATACATACCGCACCACCATGGCATATTGTCCCATTCCCATATGCGCGCACCCGCATGGCGATTGCCACCGACGTACCTGGATAGATTGCCCCGCG
>CAYTFG010000055.1:0-12593 GCA_964436925.1 uncultured Bacteroides sp.
CTATGAGCGCAACTAGATTATAAATAAAAAGTGAACTATCTTTATTGCTTTATTGCTTTATTGCCTTGCCTCTTAATTCCTGTTTCTTAAGGGGCTGTGTGTTAGGGTTCAATTAGGCGCAAAAAAAAATTATCCGTCATCACGACGAATAATCTTCTTAACCTTAAATCTAATACCATGAAAAACACGCTGCAAAGGTATTAATTATTCCTTATCGCTGCAAGCTTTTCTTGATAAAAGTTTCGCCTTTTTGCGAAATTTAACATGTAAATAACAGTTATACTAAGTTTCTTTACTAATCTTCACGCTTCAGAGCTTTTTTGGCGGTAATTTTCTGAAGCATTTTTGTTTGTTGCACTTACCTGTAATCGGCAAATTGCTCTTGTAATTTTTTACGGGCAAAGAAGATGCGCGACTTTACTGTTCCAAGTGGCAAGTCCATCCTCTCGGCGATTTCATTGTATTTAAATCCCGCTACGTGCATTGAGAATGGCAATCGGTATTCTTCGGGGAATCTCGAGATTGCTGTTGTTATCTCTGATGCACCGTATGAGCCTTCGGGTGATTCCAGCCCGGAATCTTGCGAGAGATTAAGATTATACAAATTATCAGTCGTGTCAACTATTGTTGAGGCACGTGTCATGCGACGGTAATTATTGATAAACACGTTGCGCATAATGGTGAACACCCACCCTTTAAAGTTGGTGTTGTCGGTATATTTGTCTTCGTTGTCGAGCGCCTTCAATGTTGTATCTTGCAACAAGTCCAGTGCGTCGTCACGATTAGCTGTAAGCATATAGGCAAAGTTTAATAGATTGCCCTGTAGCTTCATTAGATTATTCCTGAATGTTTCCGTTCCCATAATTCTAAGGTAATTAATGTTAATAAATAGCCTGAAATAACTCAGTTGTTGTGTGTTTTCGTCTCAAAGATACCCATTATTTTACCTTCTTCCTAATCTTTTTGTTAATAAATCATTAATTTTCAACAAAAAGATTTTTACGCACTCAAATCGTTGAATTATAGCGTGTTACACGTTAACAAATTTATGACAAAAAAATGACATTTTCTCTCGACTGTTTCGTTTTGTCACTCTGTGTTAATTATACCCCTGATTTTAAACGCTTAACGCCTTTCGCGTGTTATTATATTGCGTACTTTGCTTTTAAAAGCTTTTTCCTCCTCACAATTATTATCTCGTCATGCTCTAAATAATTTTAAGATAATTATTTGTGAAAATTTTTCTTTCCTAGTTTTTGGGATTAAGATAATTATATTATAAATTTGCATTTACAATTGTTCTATGATTGACCTTTCATTAACTCATAACCCTCTTTAACCTGAAAATGAAATCATAGGGCATAACATAACACTACATTATGAATTACAGTTTCTTAGACTTCTTAGGTCTTATCGGTGCCGTCGGTTTGTTCCTATATGGCATGAAAGTAATGAGCGAAGGTTTGCAGAAAGCGGCCGGCGATCGTCTCCGTAACATCCTCGCTATTATGACTCGTAACCGCTTTACCGGAACTCTCACCGGTATCGCAATTACAGCCCTCATCCAGAGCTCTTCAGCATCTACTGTGATGGTTATCAGCTTTGTGAATGCCGGTTTGATGACTCTAGCTCAGTCTATGGCTGTTATCATGGGTGCCAATGTCGGTACTACTTTCACCGCGTGGATTATCGCCCTATTTGGTTTCAAAGTCAACATTTCAGCATTTGTCCTCCCCCTCATCGGTCTATCCACGCCGCTATTGTTCTCCAAGAGTGGCCGCACAAAGTCCATCGGTGAATTCCTCATCGGTTTCTCATTCCTCTTCATGGGCTTGGACATGATTAGTCAGTATGTCCCTGACTTGCAGAACAACCCCGAAATGTTTGCTTTCCTCCGTCAATATGCATCATTAGGCTACGGCTCTGTGATTATATTCCTCCTCGTCGGTATTATTGTAACAATGGTTATCCAATCTTCAGCCGCTACATTTGCTATCGTATTGATTATGTGTAGCAAAGGCTGGATTACATTTGACCTCGCTTGTGCGCTCGTCCTCGGTAGTAACATTGGTACAACAATCACCCCTATCCTCGCATCTATGAGTGGTAATGTCGCTGCTAAACGCACCGCTATGGGCCACCTCCTCTTTAACCTCTTGGGTACGATTTGGACCTTGTTTGTGTTCTATCCCTTTGTTGACCTCAGCACATGGATTACCGAGGCCATCGGTCAAGGAAATCCCGACGCACTCTACGGTTATGTCAACGGCTTGCAAGTCTCTGACCCCAACCTTTACAACCACCTCTTTGACGGCACGCTACCGGCTTCTCATGCTGCCATCAAGTCGCTGTTAACCATGCAGTTGTCAGTGTCGTTTGGCTTGTCTATATTCCACACAGTCTTCAACCTCATCAACCTCTCGGTAATGATTTGGTTCACTAATCTTTATGTGAAGATTGTGATGTGGGTCGTTCCCACCAAGCACAAGGAAGACGAGGAATTCCAACTCAAATTCATCACCGGTCGTTGGCTCAGTTCAGCCGAGCTTAACATCGCTCAAGCCGAAAAAGAATTGGCTGTATATGCCGAGCGCGTTGGCCGCATGATAGGTATGTCTAAACAGCTATTGAACACCAAGGAAAAGACCGAAGAATATGACACCCTCTATGCTCGTCTTGAGAAATATGAAGACATTTCTGACCGCATGGAGCTTGAGATGGCTAAATTCTTGCGTCGCTGCTCTGAAGGTCGCCTTTCTAACGAATCTAAACGTCGCATCACTGCGATGATGAACATAATTTCTGAAATCGAAAGCATCGCCGACTCTCAATTTGGCATTGCCAAGATTTTAACACGCAAACAGTTGAGCCACATTCACTTCAACCCCGAAATCCATGACAACATTGACCGCATGTGTGACATCGTTCAAGAAGCAATGGATGCTATGGTGGGTATGCTTGCTTACGGTCGTGCAGTTCACGAGCGTGACCTCCTCAAGTCCTACAGCAAAGAACGTGAAATCAACAATATGCGCAACACCCTCCGCAGCACAAACATTGAAAACATCAATAACAAGCACTATGAATATCAAGCCGGTATCTTCTACATGGATATCGTTGCATGTCTCGAAAAGACAGGCGATTACATCATCAATGTAGTTGACTCGGTTAAGGACCAACTTCATGCTCACAGTCTAAAATAAAATTTTGAAACAATCTTAATACAATACTGTTACAAATTATTTAGTTAAAAAGCTAATTTATAAATTTGTAGCAGCTAGAGATAGATATACTTAGCGATATCTACATCGGTAGCACAAATACGTCACAGGTTCTGCGCTATACAATGTCATAACCACCTAAGTCTATATAATCTCCTTATTTTTGTTTACTGAAAATCTATTTATTTAACTAATTACTTCCAGGGATGACAGCGGCAACGACGCATATGGGCAATATTCTTATATGTGACTCTGATGATCACGTATACGACTTGATTTCCAACAATTTGGAGATTAGCGGATATGATGTCACGAGAGTCCTCACCGCGCGTGAAGTCCTCGGGCAAGATTTATCCCACGTTGACCTCATTGTTATTGATGCTACTGATTTACAGTACAGTGGCTTCATGTTGACCGAAGAAATCAAGAGTGACCCATTCACTGCCCACATCCCCATCATCATGTGCTCTTCGCGTGATTCCCAAGACGATATCCTCAAAGGTTTTGACGCCGGAGTCGATGATTACATTACCAAACCTTTCTCTATTCGTGAGCTCCTCGCCCGCATCAAAGCCATGTTGCGCCGTCACAGCCGCAACTTCCCCAGCGAGCAAAACCGCGTATATTCTCATCGTGGCATCACGCTTGACCCCGCAACTCGTCGCGTTGTCAACACCGATACCGATGAAGAAATTCCGCTCACACGCAAAGAATATGAAATTCTTTTATTACTTTTGAAAAACAAAAACGTTTATTTCACCCGTCAGGACATTATCCACGTCGTGTGGAACGACAACAGCGACGTCAACGACCGCACTATTGACGTGAATATCTATCGTTTACGCAAAAAGTTAGGTCGACTTTCCGAGATGCTTGTCAACCGCTCGGGCTATGGATATGCCATTCTCGAAAACTAATTTTTAATGCTACCAACTTGCTATATTTCCGGTCGTCAAGAAGCCGGATGTGATGAAGCGGGACGTGGTTGTCTCGCCGGCCCTGTTTATGCCGCTGCCGTTATTCTCCCCGATGATTTCCACGACCCCATTCTCAACGATTCCAAGCAACTCAGCGAGGCTAAGCGCAATAAACTACGCCCCATTATCGAAGAAAACGCCATTGCCTGGGCCGTTGGCATCGTCACTGCCGAAGAAATTGACCGCATAAACATTCTCAATGCCTCAATTCTCGCCATGCACCGCGCTCTCGACGGCCTCTCGGTCACTCCCGGCGCTATCATCGTTGACGGCAACCGCTTCAAGCCATATCACGATATTCCCTGGGAAACTATGGTCAAAGGCGACGGCCGTTTTGCCAACATTGCTGCAGCATCAATCCTCGCCAAGACTCATCGTGACCAATACATGATTAAAATGCATGAGAAATACCCCCATTATCAATGGGATGTCAACAAAGGTTACCCCACAAAGGCTCACCGCCAAGGCATTGCTACCTATGGCCCCTCACCTCTTCATCGCAAGTCCTTCAAGCTCCTCGACCTGCAGATGACGCTCTTTTAGCACTTATGGGTCATGATGTCCAGCACGAGGCGGTCAGTCTCGTTCATGCCGTCGCGCCCTATTGTTGTCAAGTTGCGTATACAGCGGTCTATATCGTCCTCTATGATGCCTTCCACCGAGGTGACACAATGCTCATCCATCGCCATTAACGCCGAAATTACTGCCGTTGAAACGCCGCTGGTGACCTTTAGCGCGCAACTTGGCTTGGCTCCGTCACAAATCATTCCCGTCAAGTTGGCAATCATGTTTTTCACTGCCGACACGGCATTGTGATAATCACCACCCATCAAGTAAACAATTCCGCAGCTCGAACCGGTTGCTGCAACAACGCAGCCACACAGCGCTGACAAGCGCCCAAGGCTCTGCTTGATATAAATCACCGTCAAGTGACTCAACGCCAATGCTCGGGTCATTTGCTCCTCGCTGACATTGTTTTGCTCGCCATACACCACCACCGGCAGTGTCGCTGCAATACCTTGATTACCGCTACCCGAGTTACTCATCACCGGAATCATTGCTCCTGCCATACGTGCATCGCAAGCCGCTGACGTATAAGATAATATGCGTGAAAAAGTGCTGTCGCCCATCATTTCCATCTCGCGTTTGCATCGCAATGTGCGACCTATTGCGTGACCATAGTTACCCTTAAATGATTGTTCGGCAGCCGCTTTATTTAGTTTCCTTGTTTGCAAGATAAATTTCAGTTCCTCAATTGGCGAAGTCGTGGCAAATTCCCACACACGATTGAATGTCAATTCCACTTCTTCAGCATCTTCATCTCCGTCACCGCCTATTGCATTGTCAAGCAACACTTTATCGTCGCTCACAAGCTTCACAAACGTTGTGTGACCACCCGCAATTATTGCTGTTGCCGAGTGACTGCCCGCTGTGACCGTGATTTCGATATATAATTTCTCTGAAATTCCTTCTTTCAGCTCGATGTGAATGTGATTACCGTCGATATATTTCTTCCCTTGCTCAACGGCCTCAGGCGTCACATCTCGCAATACTTCCAGTTCGTACTCCGATTTACCCACATGGCAACCCAGTGCTATTGCGATTGGCAAGCCTATCATCCCGGTGCCCGGTATGCCCACACCCATTGCATTCTTCAAGATGTTGGCACTTAATTTTACATCAACTTTTTGTGGCTCTTCACCCAACAATTCGGTCGCTTTTGCTGCACACAATGCCACAGCTATCGGTTCGGTACAGCCAATTGCCGGCACTACTTCTCGGTTTATCAAAGCGATTATCGCTTTACGGTCGTTTTCGGGTAACATTGTTGTAATTTTGATTATTTAGAGAACTAACTAGCGTATTTTCCTACAAATATACGATTTTTCTCCAAATTTCCGCCCCCTCCCGCTCGGAAATCAAGGCCTCTCAGCATTAATTTGCTAAAATGGTGCAATCTATTTCACCAGCCACTCTGTGATGTTGCGTGTCTCGGTGGAGAAGTTGACGCCAAGCTTGACAACTTGATGTGTGCCGTCGAGATATGGTGTCGCATAGCCTTTCTCCTCGATTTGTTGTAGCGCGGTAGCGGCTGATGCATTGATTTTTATCTCAACGATGTACATATATTTGGGCGTTCTGATTGTTACGTCGGTTGCGCCTTTGGCACTGCGCACTTCTGCATAAACTTCATTATTCAGCATGCGGAAGAAGAAGTAAAAAATGCGGTGATAGTAAGCTTCGGTTTTCTCTTCATCGGCAAGTATGTCTTTATCTCCGCGCAAGAATGGAATTGATGCCAATATTGACCTAAGCTGTTGCATTGCCAAGTCAATATTGCCCTCGCGCAGTGCTGCCGAAGCCTCTGATGCTGTGCTACTCATGTCGTTATTGTCCACATCTGAGTAAAGTGGAATGAGATTCTGCAGCAGCCCGACGCGCACTTCACTATTGGGTAACCCCAAGTAATAGTTGCCGGTATTTTTGTTGTACTTCTTTATTGTCAGATATCCGGCTTGATAGAGCATTGGGATTGGGCCGCTCTGTGATTCAATTTGCGCTTCAAATGCCACAGGTGTCATTGGCTTATCGGTCTCCAAGTCGCTCAGATTAAACTTGCCCTGTCGTTTATATTTCTTGAGCATTTCAACGAGAAATGTCGGTGTGCCCGATGCAAACCAATAGCTTCCCAAGTTGGAGCTGTCAAATGCATTCAACACGCTGAATGGATTGAAAATCCCTTCTGAATCTTGACTGAAATGGTATCCGTCATATAGGTCGGTCAATCGAGCTACAACCTCTTCGTCAGTACATTCCAGTTCTCTCGCCAACTTCTCTATGCCATATTGGAAGTTGTCAATCAATTCCTGCTTAGTGATGCCACAAATTGCGTTGTAATCCCTATTCCTGGTGATTATCTTCAAGTTATTCAGTTCGCTGAAAATGCTTAACTGTGAGAACGTTGAGATTCCGGTGATGAAAACAAATTTCAGATTATCATCGCATATTTTCAGCGGCGAATAAAATTTGCGCAGGATATTGCGCACCTCTTCTCGCTTTGCATCATCGTGAAGAACTTCAAGTATCGGTGCATCATACTCGTCGATAAGTACAACTACCTTTTTGCCGGTTTTGTCATGAGCATTGGTGATTAGCTGTAACACTCTGTCTCTTAGCGACAGCCCTGCTTCTCCGGCGCCATACAATGCCTCAAATTTTTGCAACATCAGCGACAAACTGTTTTCAACTTCACTGATGTCATCGCTTTTTACTCTGCTAAGGTCGAAGTGTATTACCGGATATTCGGTCCACTCAGTTTCAAGACGTTCCATTGCCAGTCCGGTGAACAAGTCTCGGCGTCCCTGAAAATAGTATTTCAGAGTGCTACTCAGCAGCGACTTGCCGAAGCGACGCGGTCGACTCAGAAACACGAACTTACTTCGATGAGTAAGGCGATAGATAAGTTCGGTTTTATCGACATACACGGCATTTAGCGCTCGCAATTCGCTAAAATCTTGAATACCGACCGGATAGTATGGCTCTTGTTGCATGGTTTTTAGCGTTTTATCTTTACTGACAACAAAATAACGAATTATTTTTTGAAATTCCTAATCATGAGTGATTTTACCGCTCGGAAATCGTCGCCGGCGTGAGTTTATTCACCTGTTTCTCATGTATTTGATAAACGAGTATGGGCGGCGCTTGTGTCGCAAATATTCGCTGTCGCGGTCGTTGCCGTAGGCCTCTCGCTCAAATGACACATTGCGATATCCTGCCCTCACTCCGCCATGTATAAAGCACCTCGCACCCCATTCTATCACATAAAGCACATAGAATGGGATGTAAAGCAGTTCCCTCATTTGAGCGGTATGTATTAATTCGTGATTGATAAGTCGTTGCGTTATCCTCACACCCCTGCGCGCAAAGATGATGCCACACAGGTTGATGGCCGCATATCCCTTAAACGGGATTAATGAGTTATAGATAACTTTCAATCTTCAAAATTTATAGGTATTTCGCGGTTGATTGAATTATCAAGCGAAATAAGTGTCTCCGTTCCGGTGACACCCGGTATCATTTGGATACGGTCGTTAAGCAACTCCATCAAGTGCTCATTGTCGCGTGCATAAAGCTTTATCAGCATGCTGTATGGGCCTGTTGTGAAGTGACATTCCACAATTTCAGTGATTTTCTCAAGCTCGGGCACTACGTCACGATACATCGCTCCACGTTCGAGATTAACGCCGATGTATGTGCAGGTTGCAAAACCCAAAATCTTGGGATTTACGTGATAGCCTGAACCTGTGATGATGTTCAAGTCTATCATGCGCTGTATGCGCTGGTGCACTGCTGCTCTTGACACGCCACATTCTGCGGCTACTATTTTTGACGGAATGCGTGCATTATGCATCACAATTTCCAGAATTTTACGGTCGAGGTTGTCAATCTTTTCCATTTTGTATTCTTTTAAGGTTGTCTTAATTTTAAATTTTAAGCAAATATAGGTAAATTCTCCTATTTATCATAGCATTTTGCAATAAAAATCATTCTTTTTTCATTTTTATGCTATAAAACATCTTCTCTACCCTCTCTTTTTCCTCCCTTTTGTGGCTGTTCAAGCCATTATCAGCAACATTTTCTATTTAGAGTTAATCTAAGTTAAATATAATTAAATCACCGCCCGCACGTTCTTATATAGTATTATACAGCAGCCCTTTAATTTGGCGGACCGTGAAAAATGTTGTACCTTTGCACTGACTTAGCGTCGGAGGGGGCAGTAGCTTCCTCCGATTTTGTTATTACAATTGTTCTAACCTTCAAACACTTGAATTTATGCTCGACAAAAGTCTGCTTACCTCCACTGTTGAAGATGCTATCCAAGGCACTGACTTGTTCCTTGTTGATGTGCAAGTTTCTCCCGACAACAACATTGTCGTTGAAATTGATAGCCCAAAAGGTGTTGACATCGACACTTGCTGTGATTTATCTCGTCGCATCCACGAGGTCTTTGACAACGATGTAGAAGACTACGAGCTCGAAGTTGGCTCTGCCGGTCTCACTTCCCCTTTCAAAGTTATCGGTCAATATCTCAAAAACATCGGTAACGACGTCGAAGTCTTAACCAAAGACGGCCGCAAACTTCACGGCACCCTCACCCTCGTTGATGCCGACGCCCGCAAATTCACCATTGAGGTTGCTACAAAAGTCAAAGAACCCGGCGCCAAGCGCCCCTCTATCGTCAACCAGCCCGTCGAGCTCGACATGGACGGTTGTAAATCTGTGAAATATTTAATTCAATTCAAATAAAGAAATTCAATCTCCCTTACTTAAAGTTTTTATGGCAAAGAAAGAGGAAACCCCCAATATGGTGGAACAGTTCGCTGAGTTTAAAGAACTCAAGAACATCGACAAGACAACCATGATTAGCGTTTTGGAAGAGTCTTTCCGCAACGTGCTTGCTAAAATGTTTGGCACTGACGAGAATCTCGACGTTATCCTTAACCCTGACAAGGGCGACGTGCAGATTTTCCAAAACCTCGTTGTTGTTCCCGATGGCGAAGTTAAAGACCCAAATACCGAAATTTCTATCACCGACGCTCGCGCTGACAACGACCCTTATGCTGAAGTTGGCGAAGAGCACACTAAAGAAATCTACTTCGAAAAATTTGGCCGTCGTGCTATCTTGAACTTGCGTCAAACTCTTCAATCTAAGATTCTTGACCTTCAAAAAGAAGCCATCTACGCTAAATTCAAAGACCTCGAAGGCGAATTGGTTGCCGGTGAAGTTTACCAAACTTGGTCTAAGGAAACTCTCCTTCTCGACGACGATAAAAACGAACTACTCCTCCCCAAGAGCGAGTCTATCCCAGGCGACTTCTTCCGCAAAGGCGAAACTGTTCGCGCTGTGATTGCCAACGTTGACAACAAGAACAACAATCCCAAAATTACCGTTTCTCGTACCAACGAACAATTCCTCCGCCGCCTTTTCGAACTTGAAGTTCCCGAAATTCATGACGGTCTCATCAACATCCGCGCCGTTGCTCGCATCCCGGGTGAACGCGCTAAAATCGCTGTTGAAAGCTACGATGACCGCATCGACCCTGTTGGCGCTTGCGTCGGAGTCAAAGGCTCTCGCATCCATGGTATCGTCCGTGAACTCCGCAACGAGAACATCGACGTTATCAACTACACCAACAATCCCTCTCTTTTCATTCAACGTGCGCTTAGCCCCGCCAAGATTTCTTCTATTCGTCTCGACAACGAGGAAAAGAAGGCCGAAGTTTTCCTTCGCCCCGAAGAAGTTTCCCTCGCTATCGGTAAAAACGGCTTGAACATTAAGCTCGCTTCTATGTTAACCGGTTATGTTATCGACGTTTATCGTGACACCGAAGATTCTTCTGAGGAAGATATCTACCTCGATGAATTCTCCGACGAAATCGACCGTTGGGTTATTGATGCTCTCAAAAACATTGGTTTGGTTACCGCTAAGAGCGTCCTTAACGCTCCTCGTGAAGCCCTCATCGAAAAAGCTGACCTCGAGGAAGATACCGTTGACAATGTTATTGAGATTCTCAAAGCCGAATTTGAAGACTAATCCCACGAGATAGAGTTATCCCCCACCCCGTGCACTTCTCCGCTCGGGGGTGGGTTATAATCAAAGACCTCACTTAACTCTCTCGCTATATTCCTATCTCTATTCCTCAATAAATCAGCAAAAAAACAACCGAAACTTCTTATATGGCGAAAACAAAAATTAGTAAAGTAGCAAAAGACCTTAACGTGGCGCTCCCCACTGTCATCGAGTTTTTGCGTAAAAACGATGTCGATATCGACGAAAATCCTAACCCCAATACCCGCATTGAGGATGACGCTGTGCAGCTATTGGTTAACGCATTTCAAACCGATAAAGACTTGAAAGACAAGTCTGAACAATTCCTTTCGGGACGCATTAAAAGCAAGTCATCGCCCAAAGACAAAGATAAAGATTCACCCAAACCCGTTGAAGAGATTAAGCTACCTGCTGATACTCCTGCCAAACCTCGCATCCTCGGTAAAATCGAGCTAGACCGCCATGGTAACCCCATCGTCCCTAAGCCCGCTCAACCCGCCAAACCGGCGCCCGAAAAAACCGCTGAGGTGAAACAAGAAGTTAAACCGGCTCCTACCACTAAACCTGCTCAACCCGCAGCTGAGGCTAAAGCAAAAACTGTAGAACCGGTTAAATCGCCTGAAACTAAGCCCGCGCATGCCCCGGCTCAGCAACAACAAGCACAACCTCGTCATGCCGATAAGAAACACAGCGATAACCCTAAAACAGTCACTGCACAACAGCAACCCAAAGCTAAAGAAATGCCCAAAATTGAGAAAAAAGAGCAACCTGTGGCTCAGCCACATAAAGTAGAACGCACCGACGAAGTTTTCTCGGTCGATCGCCCAAAAATTGGCCCTTCTATCAACGTCGTAGGTAAAATTGACCTCTCTTCAATCAACCAATCTACACGCCCCAAAAAGAAGACCAAAGAAGAGAAACGTAACGAACGCCTCGCCAAAGAAAAAGAACACAACAACGGCGCTAACGGCGAACGTAACGGTGACCGCAAAAAACGTAAACGCATCAACGGTAAAGAAAAAATCGACATCGAAAAGTCGGCTAACCAAGATGGTAACAACAACAACGGCGGCGGTAACAACTCTCGCAAATTTAACAACAACAATAACAACGAAGGTGGCGGCAAGTCTCGTCGCGAGAAAAACAAAGAAAATCGCGCTAAACGTCCCATTCACACCGAAGTAAACGAAGAAGACGTTCAAAAACAAGTTAAAGAAACTCTCGCTCGCCTCACCAACAAAGATAAAGGCCAAAAGAAAGGCGCTAAATGGCGTAAAGAAAAACGTGAAGCTAACGCCTCTCGTGAGCGCGAACAAGCCGAACTCGAACAAGCTGAAAGTCGCGTGCTCAAGCTCACCGAGTTTGTGACCGCCAACGACCTCGCCATCATGATGGACCAACCCATCAACAACGTTATTGCTACTTGTATGAACCTCGGCGTTATGGTTTCTATCAACCAACGCCTTGACGCTGAAACCATTAACATCGTTGCCGAAGAATTTGGCTACAAAACCGAATTTGTTTCTGCCGAAGTGGTTGAAGCCATCAGCCAAGAAGAAGACAACGAAGAAGACCTCGTGGCTCGTCCACCTATCGTTACCGTTATGGGTCACGTTGACCACGGTAAAACTTCTTTGCTTGACTATATCCGTAACGCTAACGTTATCGCCGGTGAAGCAGGTGGTATCACCCAACACATTGGCGCTTACAACGTTAAGCTCGAAGACGGCCGTCGCATCACATTCCTCGATACTCCGGGTCACGAAGCGTTCACCGCTATGCGTG
>CAYTFG010000056.1:0-12387 GCA_964436925.1 uncultured Bacteroides sp.
ATCTTCCGGTTATTGTTTCTGCATAAGGATTGGCTTTATGAGCTTTAAAATTAGCTACGGCGATTTCCTTACTTGCATTGGCATAGCAGTATTCGCAAAGATGTGGGCAGGTGTTGTATTCACCAACGTCCTTACTCTTCATGCAACCGCAAGCTATGCGCTGACCTTTATCTCGATTATTCTTCTTGATTTCTACAAATCTACCATCAGGCAATTCTATAGCATCCTCCGGTATAGGTTCAAATAACGAGGCTTGGCAATATTCAGCGCCAAGAAATTTCATCAGCTCTGGTGATTTATAGCCAAAGCGAACTATGAGACGATCATCGACACAATGATTGTGTTCAACTCCGGGCAAATCAGCTACTTCGCCACAGGTAGCAAGAGTAAAATTCCATCCTTTATCTTGATTAAGTTTAACCAATCGATGCGCAAACTCTATCATTTGCTCATTGGTCCAATCTATATAGTTGATATGGTTTCTTTCAAGATTCGCTTTTACTTTGCGATATGAGATAATATCGGCGAAACTGAAGACAAGTTTCTCCGTATAATTTTTTAGCTGATCACCGATATTTTCAATCTTGCGAAGTAGCTTATCCATATCGATTTGATCGGTAAGAATCAGCGGGTCAAAACGCCATACAACAGCACCTTTACCAAGGCGTTCAACGAGCATTTTGAATGTTTCAATGCGTTCAGCAAGCGGTTTCACGCCACGCTCCAGCCCTTCCGCTTCATAGTCATTGAGCGTGTACTGAATGTAACAGCCAATGCCACGTTCTTTAAGATAATCTAAATATTCAAGCAGTGGTCGTGGATTCTTTGACCAAAACACAATGAACTTAGTATCTTCATAACCGACATAACTTTTTACGCCGTTAAACGGATTTGTCCAAGCGGAATATCCAACTTTCAACCGATGGAAAAACCAATCAGCGTAAAAAGCCGGTATATCAGTACTTCTACTTGCCGAAACAATAACCGGACGAGTTGTAATAGTCTTTGGTCTGTCATCTAACGTATTGTTCTGATTCTCATTATTATCCATGATGATATCTTATTTTCATAGTTTGACTATAAGGCGCTATTGGTCTTAACGTATCACTTGGCACAAATTTAATAATTTTTTTGTAATTGATAGCGCTTTAACGCGCTTTTTTATGGCACTCATATTTTCTTATAAACACTTATAATTATCTACTATTTATCATTTTTCAAAGTGCTTTTATTGCGTATATTTTTGATGTTTGAGATTTTTGGAGTAATTTTGAGAAATAATTTCGCAAAATATATTTATGCTGACTTATAATACTCAATTAAAAAAGCTCATTTTACCTGAATACGGTCGCAATATTCAGCGCATGGTTGACCATTGTCTCACTATCGAGGACCGTGATGAACGCACTAAATGTGCTCGTCAAATCATTGCTACAATGTCAACTCTTTTCCCTGCCGTACATCAATATGACGATTACGAGCACAAATTGTGGGACCACCTTGCCATCATGAGTGATTTCAAATTAGATATTGACTATCCCTGTGAAGTTATCAAGCACGAGGACCTCGAAACAATCCCCGACCCCATCAAGCCCGAATCTTCCACTATTCACCGCCGTCATTATGGCAAATACATTGAATTGATGATTGCTAAAGCCGGCACGCTTGAACCGGGTGATGAGCGCGACGAACTTGTCAACTTGATTGCAAATCACATGAAAAAAGTTATGCTTAGCGTAAATAGCGATGGCGTGGAAGATGCCAAAATCTTTAAAGATTTACGCGATATGTCTCACGGTGCTCTCAATCTCGACCCGGAAACTCACAAGCTACATGACTTCCAATCAGCCCAAGAGCCCGCAACCGGTAAGAAAAAGAAGAAAAAAAAGAAAGCTGACACATTCTAAAAAAATCCAAGCATCTTGATATCCGAAAAAGAAATATTATCAATTGGAAAGCTCAACAAGCCCCACGGCATAAATGGTGAAATTTCTGCCATATTTGGCCTCGATATTGACCCGGCAAAGCTTCGTTGCATTGTCCTCAATATTGATGGCATATATGTGCCTTTCTTTATTTCCGGCACTAGAGCGCGCAGTAAAGAAGCCTACCTGTTAGCTATCGATGGCATCAATTCGGAGGACGAAGCCGCCGAATTATCCAACTACGAAATTTTCGGCTTAGCTGATGACCCTGAGATTTCTCAGCACTTGACCGGAAGCGATGATAACGACGACCAAGTTTATCTCGAAGACCTCATCGGATACACCATCCTGGATGGGACTAACTATCTTGGTGTCATCACCGACTTTGACGATTCCACTGAAAATATGTTATTTATCGTTGAGCCGCCCACCGGCAACGGAAATATTTATATACCTATCACCGACGATTTTATCGTCGAAATTGATGACAAAAAACAACAAATCATTATGGACCTTCCCGAAGGTCTTGCATATTTATAATTACGTTTAATCTCAATTGCAATAAAAATGGAATTTGACGACAATTTACTCATTAATAAAATGAGAGACAATTTACCTGAAGGTATTCGCAATAAATATGACGATGATGAACTATTTAATATCATTGATATTATTTGGGATTATTACGAAGCTAAAGGTCTGCTAGACATCAACATGGACGACGATGATGATGACGATTTAGACCTTAACGACCTTATCAACCATATCAAAAAGTTATTAGCTAAAGACAAAGGCTCTAAAGTCGACTTTGACGATATAGCTAAACTTGTTGAAGCCGAACTTAACGCTGAAGACTCTTTATACAGTGAGGATAATGAAAACTAAATCTTTAATATCAAGAAACTTACATTCGCTGATATGCGCCTTATTCCTATCATTTGCGGCTACGGCATTTGCCGATATGCCCTCAGATGATGTTATGGAAATGGACATATCAACCAACCTTGAAACGCCAACGGTAACCAAACGGTTCCACAATGCCGTAAAAAATCACATTGCCAAGCAAGGTAACGCCTTATTACAAAAGGGCATTCCGGTAAAATATCAACGCGATGGCGAAGTTATCGAAGTGACCATTCCTTGCGAAAGGCTCTTTGCGCCTAACGAATGGCAATTACTCCCATCAGCTTGCCCCATACTTGACAATTTTAAGACATTTGCTAAAAGTCAGCTATACAAAATCATCGTGGCCGTTCATAGTGACAACACAGGCGATGAACAATATGCCGATGAGCTCACCGAGCACCGCGCAAACACCATTGACCGCTATTTCAGTAGCATAACTGACAATGCCGACATAAACCTAATCCCATACGGAATGGGAATGGACGAGCCTCTCAACAACAATCGCACACGCATTGAACGCGAAGCCAATCGTAGAGTCCAAATATATATCGTGCCCGATTCCGCTATGATTGAACAAGCTCGTATAGGCAAACTCAATTAACCCAATCTTGCTAATTAGAGAATAATTCACTAATTTTGCACTTCAAAATATACATTAAACGTTTAAGTAATCATAATAAGAGATAATGGCAAAAGAATTAAAAGATCTCACCAAGCGTGCCGATAATTATTCACAATGGTACAATGATTTGGTAGTTAAAGCTGACCTCGCTGAACAGTCGGCTGTGCGTGGTTGCATGGTCATCAAACCCTATGGTTATGCTATTTGGGAAAAAATGCAACAAACGCTCGACAAAATGTTCAAAGAAACAGGTGTACAAAATGCATATTTTCCATTATTAATCCCGAAATCTTATTTATGTCGTGAAGCCGAACACGTTGAAGGCTTCGCCAAAGAATGTGCTGTTGTTACTCACTATAGATTAAAAAATGACCCTAACGGCAATGGCGTTATTGTTGACCCCGAAGCTCGTTTGGAAGAAGAATTAATTGTACGCCCAACTTCTGAAACCATCATTTGGGGTACTTACAAAAACTGGATTCATAGCTACCGCGACCTCCCAATCCTCGTTAACCAATGGGCTAACGTTATGCGCTGGGAAATGCGTACTCGTATGTTCCTACGCACTGCCGAATTCTTGTGGCAAGAAGGACACTGCGCTCACGCTACCGCTGAAGAATCGGAAGCTCGCACCGTTCAAATGATTAATCTCTACGCTGATTTCTGCGAAAAATATATGGCTATGCCTGTTATTAAGGGTGTAAAATCAGCCAACGAAAGATTTGCCGGAGCTTTAAACACTTACACCATTGAAGCAATGATGCAAGACGGTAAAGCACTGCAATCCGGTACTTCTCACAACCTCGGCCAAAACTTCGCTAAAGCTTTTGACGTTACCTTCGTCAATAAAGAGAACAAGCCTGAACTAGTTTGGGCTAATTCTTGGGGCGTATCAACTCGTCTCATGGGCGCTCTCATCATGACTCACAGCGATGACAATGGTCTCGTGTTGCCTCCTCACCTCGCTCCTATCCAAGTTGTTATTGTTCCTATCTACAAAAACGACGAGCAAAAAGAGCAAATCACTCAAGCTGTCACTCCTATCCTTAACGCATTCAAGGGCATGGGCATCAGTGTAAAATATGATGACGCTGACAACAAGCGCCCAGGCTTCAAATTTGCTGACTACGAACTTAAAGGTGTGCCTGTTCGTCTTGCTATTGGCGCTCGTGACATCGAGAACGGCACTGTCGAACTTATGCGTCGCGACACTTTAGAGAAAGAAGTTCAGCCGCTCAACGGCATTGCTGAATATGTTCAAGATTTACTCGAGAAAATTCAACAAAACATCTACGATAAAGCTCGCAAAATGCGCGATGAACGCATCTACGTTGTCGACTCTTATGACGAATTCAAAGAACGCATCAACGATGGCGGTTTCTTCCTTTGCCACTGGGATGGCACAACCGAAACTGAAGAAAAAATCAAAGCTGACACTAAAGCTACCATCCGTTGCATTCCTTTGGACGGTGACACAACTCCGGGCAAATGCATGGTTACCGGCAAGCCTTCAGCTCGTCGCGTGATTATCGCTCGCAACTACTAGACATTCTTTATCTCCATTAAAAATAACGGCGTGGCAGTTCTTTTATTCTGCCACGCTTTATTTATACAAAAAAACTCCTCTTTTTTGAGCGATTGTTTAAGTTTAAATAATTACATTTGTATTTAAATACTTATTCTAGTCAATTCAATACCATATGGAATATACATCTCCCAAAATTGCTATAGTCATTCCTTGCTACAACGAGGAATCTGCTTTACCTATATCTGCATCGGCGCTATTGAAACTCCTTGACAGCATGGTCGCTGACAAGCTTATCGACCCTGATAGCTTTATTTTATGCTGTGACGACGGCAGTAAAGATAGAACTTGGCACATAATCAATGAGCTTCACAAATCAGACTCCCGCATTAAAGGCATTTCTTTGGCCCACAACCGTGGCCATCAAAATGTTTTGATTGCCGGCTTGATGACTGTGCATGACAAGTGTGATGCAGCTATATCCATTGACGCAGACCTTCAAGATGATATAAATGCAATTGTTAAGATGGTAAAACTCTTTAGGTCCGGTAAAGAAATTGTCTACGGCGTTCGTCGCTCACGTCGCACTGACTCTTGGTTTAAGCGCAACTCTGCCCATGCCTTTTACAAATTCCAAAAATTGATGGGACTGGAAACCATTTATGACCACGCTGACTATCGATTAATGAGTAGTAGAGCCCTTTCTTTACTCGGTGAATACAATGAGGCCAACTTATTCTTAAGAGGCATTATTCCGCAGATTGGTCTTGAAACGGCCATCGTTACTTATGACCGAGACAAACGCGTTGCCGGAGAGTCTAAATATCCGCTGAAAAAGATGATTGCACTCTCCATCGACGGCATCACATCATTTTCAGCCAAGCCAATGAAAATGATATTCATTGTCGGATTTATTTTCTTGATTTTGGACATTTTAATTGCTATATGGGTATTCTCCGCTTATTTCAACAATTCGGCAATCATCGGTTGGTCTTCACTGATGCTGTCTGTATGGTTCTTAGGCAGCCTGATTCTAATGGGCATTGGCATTATCGGTGAATACATCGGTAAAATCTATATCGAAGTAAAGCGCCGCCCACGTTTTGCAATAAAAGAATTTTTATTGTAACTACGTTCTAATCACTTTCAAGTTTTATATGAATAACCAGACTATCACTATTGATATTATTAAGCCGGACACATCGTCCCACCTACCCCTGCCCTACGCTGAGCAAGGTATTCAAGCGGGATTCCCGTCTCCGGCACAAGATTATATTGACGAATCCATTGACCTCAACAGAGCTATTGTAACTCACCCCGCAGCCACTTTCTATGGCCGTGTTTCGGGGAAATCAATGATTGGCGAAGGTATTGAGCCCGATGATTTAATTGTCATAGATCGCTCTATCGAACCGGCTGATGGCGACTTGGCTGTGTGCTGTGTCGATGGTGACTTCACGCTGAAACGCATCCACTTAGAGAAGAATAGAGTTTGGCTAATTCCTGCAAACGAGAGCTTTGACCCAATATTAGTGACTCCTGACAATCAATTTGAAGTTTGGGGAATTGTCACATACATCATCAAAAAAAGTAAGCGCAAACGCATCAACAATAGTATGTCTTTATGATTGGACTTATTGATTGTAATAATTTCTTTGTTTCTTGCGAACGAGTCTTCAATCCCAAGTTACGCAACGTGCCGGTTATTGTTCTAAGCAACAACGACGGTTGCGCCGTTGCGCTTTCCAATGAAGCTAAAGCGTTAGGCTTGAAACGCGGAAATCCTTACTTTCAGATTCAATCTATTTGCGAGCGAAACAACGTTCAAGTCTTGTCAGGTAATCATCGTCTTTACGGCGATATGTCCTCCAGAGTAATGTCCACGATATCTTCTTTTGTTGAAGATATTGAGATATATTCCATCGATGAAGCATTCCTCAACTTTGAGGATGTACCGATGTGTGATTTAGTGAATTTTGGCCGTAACATCGTCCGCAAAATACGCCGTGACGTTGGCATCCCCACTTCTCTTGGAATTGCTCCCACTAAAACACTGGCAAAAATTGCATCTAAATTTGCCAAGAAATATCCCGGCTATTGTTCAGCTTGCATTATCGACAACGAGGACAAACGGTTAAAGGCGCTCTCCATGACACCAATAAAAGATGTGTGGGGCATTGGACGTAAACTTAGCGTTCGCCTGCTTGATTGTGGCATCACCACAGCTCTCGATTTCGCCAATTTAAGCAAAGAGCAAGTATCTTCACTACTAAACATTAACGGTCTGCGCACATGGCAGGAACTAAACGGAACACCTTGCATTACCATGGAAGTTGCTCCTCCTGACAAAAAACAGATATGCTGTTCACGCTCTTTTGCTAATCCCATCTATCAATTCAGCGATTTGAGCGAAATTGTCACCGCGTTTACATCAATCGCTGCACGCAAACTCCGCGAGCAAGAATGTTGCGCTCAATCCATCAACGTATTTATCCACACCAACGCTTTTCGCTCTGACTTAGACCAATACTTCAATACCGCCCACATTCATTTGGAAGAAGCCACCTCCGACTCCTTGACCTTGTCTCGCAAAGCCATCGAAGGGCTTCAGACAATTTACAAAGAGGGTTATGGCTTCAAAAAGGCAGGTATTATAATCAGCGAAATCGTTCCCAAAATGAATGTCCAACAATCATTATTTGAGAATCCGCAAAACAGACTCAAGCGCGAACGATTAATGCAGATAATGGATAACATCAACAGTAGCACACTCGCGCGCGACACTGTCAGCATCGCTAACTCTTCAATTGACAAATTTACCCGACGCGAGAAAATCTCACGATTATACACTCAACGTCTCTCCGACATAATAAACATAAATTGCACTCAATAACTAATCATGGATAATAAATCATTCATCAGCACGCTTGCTAAACGAATAGGTCGAGAAAATAAAGATGTTACCGTCCTTGTCGAGGGGCTCTCTGCTATTATTAAAGAGCACTGCGGTAACATGGAATCTATTGCAGTCCCCGGCTTTGGTAATTTTGTTCCTCAAAAACAAGATGAAACAATTTCTATTGACCATTCCACTGGAAAACGCATGTTATTACCTCCCGAAATAACATTATCTTTCACCGCTAGCGGCAAACTAAAAAAGCAAATCATTAAATGAAATTTCGACTATGAGCAACATTATAACATTACCTCAGTTACAGCAATTACTCATTGACATAACCGATAGCAATGAAAGTACGGTCGATAATTTCCTTAAAGAATTCTTTGGATTAATTACCGAAACTCTTGCTGCAGGCGAAAGTGTCCGCATCAAAAATATCGGCCAATTTATTCCCCATGGTGAGACTGAAGAAGTTGTTGAATTTATCCCTGACAAAGAAATTGCCGAGGCTATAAATCTCCCATTCGAAGCATTTGAAGCCGTAGAACTAAATGACGAAATTACCGAAGAAATTCTCAATAACGTCTCTATCCCTGATGCCGAACCGATAGCAGTTCCGGAGTCTACCGAAGAGCCCATTGAGCCCAAGCCCGAAGAACCGATCTCTGAGGAGCCCGTAATTGAAGCGCCCGCTGCTGAAGAATCGGCCACGGAAGAACCCGCTACTGAGCAAGCATCTGACGAAAATACTGACGAACTTGAACCGGTAACTAACATTCAAATTGATGAGGTGGATACTCCCTCCAATTTTGTCATTGACACCACGCCCGTTACGCCGGCTGAAGTGGAAACACCCGCCAACGACGTTAACGACCAACAACAAGATAACGAAACTCCCGAATCTAAAGAGTCGGATATGAAGTTGGGAAACAAGCCGGAAGAGGAAGAAGAAGACAGTCACGAATATATCTACGTTTACAAAAAACGTTCTGTATTCCCTTACATCCTGATTGCCATTGTCTGCCTACTCATTGGATTCTTTGCCGGATATTTCTGGCAACAGAATTTGCTCAATAAAGATGCACAAGTTGTCGCTGAAGAGCCTGTCGCTACCGACACAATACAAGAGATTGCTGCCGTTGAGGTCCCTCAAGAACAGCCTGCCGACACTATCAAGCAAGATACTGTCAAGCAAGCACCGCAACCTGTCGAAGAAGTTAAGCCGGAGCCTGTTTATGACACCGTTACAAAAAGCCGTTACTTGACTACTATGGCACGCGAATACTATCACAATCTGAACTATTGGGTGTACATCTACGAAGAAAACAAAGACATTCTCCCGGCTAACCCCAATAAAATTAATCCGGGAACAAAGGTCGTGATTCCGCCATTCGAAAAATATGCCAAATCAAAAAACGATTCTGTAAATCTCGCTCGTGCCATTGCCAAAGCCGACGAAATTTATGCACCGTTCCGCAAATCGGCAAAATAAACGTATGACTCGTCGGTAACGGCTTAACCGTCGCTGACGAGTCACACGAAACATATAAATTTTATTAGTTCTTGAAACTGTGAATTGGTGCGGGGATACGACCCTTACGGTTGACAAAAGCGCTACAATCAAAGCGATTAACCGGCATAATAGGAGCATGGCCCAAGAGCCCGCCAAACTCTACCGTTTCACCAACGCTCTTTCCTACGACCGGAATAATACGCACAGCCGTTGTCTTTTGGTTAACCATACCTATCGCACTCTCATCGGCAATGATTCCCGAAATAGTTGATGCAGGAGTGTCACCGGGGATGGCAATCATATCCAAACCCACAGAGCAAACGCAAGTCATAGCCTCAAGCTTCTCAATGTTAAGAGCGCCACATTCCACTGCATCAATCATGCCTTGGTCTTCGCTGACCGGAATAAATGCACCGCTCAATCCACCCACATAAGATGAGGCCATCACGCCACCCTTTTTCACTTGGTCATTAAGAAGTGCTAGAGCTGCTGTTGTACCCGGTGCGCCTGCACGTTCAAGGCCTATTTCTTGAAGAATATCAGCAACACTGTCACCTATTGCAGGAGTTGGAGCCAACGAAAGGTCAATGATGCCAAACGGCACTCCGAGTCGAGCTGAAGCCTCTTGTGCAACGAGCTGGCCCACACGAGTTATCTTGAATGCCGTACGCTTGATTGTCTCGCAAAGCACTTCAAAGCTAGCTCCACGAATGGTACTGAGTACATGCTTCACCACTCCGGGGCCACTGACACCTACATTGATGACAACATCAGCCTCCGAAACACCGTGAAAAGCACCGGCCATAAACGGATTATCATCAGGCGCATTGCATAGTACAACCAATTTAGCGCAACCCAAAGAATCTTGCTCCTTGGTAGCTTCTGCTGTTGCTTTCACAATCTCGCCCATCAATCTCACCGCATCCATGTCGATACCACACTTGGTAGAACCCACATTGATAGAACTACATATACGCTCCGTCTCTGCCAAAGCCTGCGGAATAGAGCGAATGAGAAGTTCATCAGAATGAGACATTCCCTTTGAAACGATTGCCGAATAGCCACCGAGGAAGTTAACGCCAACCTCTTTAGCTGCACGGTCAAGCGTGTGCGCTATCTTCACATAATCCTCAGGAGTTTTACAGGCAGCTCCGCCCACCAGCGAAATAGGAGTAATAGAAATACGTTTATTTACAATAGGAATACCAAATTCTTTAGAAATATCCTCACCGGTTTTAACCAGATTCTTGGCGAGAGTGGTAATCTTACGATATATTTTATCACAAACCACATCAAGATTATTGTCGGCGCAGTCTAACAGACTGATTCCCATTGTGATTGTGCGAACATCCAGATTTTCGTGCTCAATCATTTTGTTAGTCTCGAGCACCTCATTTATATTAATCATACGATTTTCAAAATCAAGGAGTTGAATATTAATGAATCACACCCGTCATCAAATACGATGCATCTTATCAAAGATTTCTTCGCGCTGACACTTTATCTGCACACCCATTTTCTCGCCAATCTCAGCAAGTTCATTTACTACAGTGTCAAACGGCTTCTCCACCTTTGCGAAGTCCACAATCATCATCATATTGAAATAATCTTGAACAATGGTCTGAGAGATGTCGAGAATATTTGCGCTATTATCCGCCAAATATGTACACACCTTTGCAATGATGCCTACAGCATCTTTTCCCACAACAGTAATAATAGTCCTTCTCATAATTCCTTTTATTAGATTTTCATTTCACAAAGTTATTGATTTTTCATTAAGCCTCCACATCCTTACACTACTTTTTTCATCCTGCCACCCGGCAATACATCTAATTTATAGCGCAAGCCACTCAACCGATTATGAGGAAAAACAGGCCAATTACCTTAAATACTCTCTTTCGGCGTCAATTTAACTAATGCTATTTCGTAGGCATTAAGTGCGGTAATAATACAAGTTACTGCCATTATAATCCATCCTACGAAGCTATAGTCGATTGTAAAACTACTAATTTGAAGGTGAGGCAGTGATATGCTGAATGTCGATACCCAACTTTCTATTAGTGGGAATAATAGTGTAAGTATAACACCCATCAGAAACCCTATTGCTGCTGCAATGCATACTGCAAGTTTATTCCGCTTTTTTATCGCAAGACTATGTTGCTTCAGAATTTCCACACGTTCCATATTCTTTTGTAGTTTAGCCATAAACTGCAAAGAAGATGACATCTCCGGCTGAAAATTAGTGAATAGTTCTTTTAATTTATCGTCCTCCATAAGTTTTTTTTATTTAAGAGTTTGACAATAATCCACGAAGATGGCTTCGCCCACGCGAAAGGTGCTGTTTTACCGCATCTTGTGATGTTTCCTCTAACTCTGCTATTTCTTTTATGGAATAGCCCTCCATATAATACAACAAAACTGTGGTTCTTTCCTTGTCAGGAAGTTTATTCAATGCTATATATAATTCTTGATAACGAAATTGAGAGTCAGTTGTCTCCAATGACATGATATTTCGTGCTTCTTCATAATCGGCAAAAGTTCTTTCAGAGCGCTTATGACTGATAAATGTATTATAGCCGATTTTGAATAGCCAAGCATTGAACTTATCAATATCGTTTAATGACTCACAAGAGAGATATGCTTTAATATAAGCATCTTGAGCTATATCATCTGCTAGGGCAGCATCTCCGCAGCAAAGGGCCACAAGAAAGCGTCGAAACGCCATTTGTGTACCCTCCACATGTTTTATAAACTGCTCGCTGGTCATCGTGTTACTTTTCTTCTGAAGAATCTATTTGCTTGCGTGTTACTTTCCAAACAATCAAATAACTAATGCCAATTGCGAGCGATATGCCCCCAAATATGAAAGGAACAGTGACAGGGTCAGCGCTGAAATCTGAGCCGGTAATGGAGTTTACAAAACCTACGAGTGCGAGTGCAATGCCAATGAGTGAGAATATACAACCACGTAGCAAACGGAGATTGAGGATTTCGCGA
>CAYTFG010000057.1:0-12343 GCA_964436925.1 uncultured Bacteroides sp.
TAAGTGCCGCACTAAGGGTGGTATGATTGTAGATGTATTTGGCATCGAAGCATTCCTCCCCGGTTCACAAATCGATGTTAAGCCTATCCGTGACTACGATATCTTCGTAGGCAAGACAATGGAATTCAAAGTCGTTAAGATTAACCAAGAATTCAAGAACGTTGTTGTATCACACAAAGCTCTTATCGAAGCTGAACTCGAACAACAAAAACGCGAAATCATCTCTAAACTTGAAGTTGGTCAAGTACTCGAAGGTACCGTTAAGAACATTACCTCTTACGGTGTATTCATCGACCTCGGTGGCGTAGACGGTCTTATCCACATCACCGACCTTTCTTGGGGCCGCGTAAATCACCCCGAAGAAGTGGTATCACTCGACCAAAAACTCAATGTTGTTATCCTTAACTTCGACGACGAAAAGAAACGTATCGCTCTCGGTCTTAAGCAACTTCAACCCCATCCCTGGGATGCACTCAGCTCAGAAATCAAAGTTGGTGACAAGGTTAAAGGTAAAGTTGTCGTTATGGCAGACTACGGTGCATTCCTTGAAATCGCTCCGGGCGTAGAAGGACTTATCCACGTTAGCGAAATGTCATGGTCACAACACCTCCGCAGCGCACAAGACTTCCTCAAAGTTGGTGACGAAATCGAAGCTGTTGTCCTCACACTTGACCGCGAAGAACGCAAGATGAGCCTCGGTCTCAAGCAATTGAAGAACGATCCTTGGGAAAACATCGAAACCAAGTATCCTATCGGTAGCCGCCACACTGCTAAGGTGCGCAACTTCACTAACTTCGGCGTATTCGTTGAAATCGAAGAAGGCGTTGACGGTCTTATCCACATCAGCGACCTCTCTTGGACCAAGAAAATCAAGCACCCAAGCGAATTTACTCAAATCGGTGCTGATATCGAAGTTGAAGTACTCGCTATCGACAAAGACAACCGCCGCTTGAGCCTCGGCCACAAGCAACTCGAAGAAAACCCATGGGAAGTATTCGAAACAGTATTTACTCTTGGTAGCATCCACGAAGGTACTATCGTAGAAATGCTTGACAAGGGCGCTGTAATCGCACTTCCTTACGGTGTTGAAGGCTTCGCAACTCCTAAGCACCTTGTAAAAGAAGACGGTACTCAAGCACAAGTTGACGAAAAGCTCAACTTCAAGGTTATCGAATTCAACAAGGACCAAAAGCGCATCATCCTTTCACACAGCCGCATTTTCGAAGACGAACAACGTGCTGAAAAGCCTGAAGTGAAGAAACCAAAACGTCAATCTAAGAAAGCTGAAGAAGCATCTGCCGCTCCTGCAATCGAAAAGACAACACTTGGTGACCTCGAAGCGCTCGCAGCTCTTAAGGAACAACTCTCAGGCAAGAAATAATCATTTCAGTATCCTGAAATAAATTCCAAAACTATAACCGCATTGATGCTCAACATTATCACGAGCATTAATGCGGTTACTTTTTATTAATACACTTTAAATACAATTTAATTTGCCCACTTGAGGATAATTTTGTAATTTCGCAGAGCATAATGCATAGTCATAGACACTGCATAACAGCATAACTAAGTTCATGAAAACATCAACTAAAGTAAAATAGAATCTAAAATGAGTAAAGAAAAGAAATTCTTGACCTGTGATGGTAACCAAGCTGCAGCACATGTATCATACATGTTCAGCGAAGTAGCAGCTATCTACCCCATCACTCCGTCATCGACAATGGCAGAATATGTCGATGAATGGGCAGCAGCCGGTCGTAAAAACATCTTTGGCGAAACCGTTCTAGTGCAAGAAATGCAATCAGAAGGTGGTGCTGCCGGAGCTGTTCACGGTTCACTCCAAGCAGGAGCTTTGACTACTACCTACACCGCATCACAAGGCTTATTGTTGATGATCCCTAACATGTACAAGATTGCAGGCGAATTACTACCATGCGTGTTCCACGTATCAGCTCGTACACTTGCATCTCATGCACTCAGCATCTTCGGTGACCACCAAGACGTAATGTCAGTGCGTCAAACCGGTTTTGCAATGCTCGCAGAAGGCTCTGTACAAGAGGTTATGGATCTTGCAGGTGTTGCTCACCTTTCAACAATCAAGTCACGTGTACCATTTGTAAACTTCTTTGATGGCTTCCGCACATCTCACGAAATACAAAAAATCGAAGCACTCGACAACGACGACCTCGCTCCGCTATTGGACCGCGAAGCACTTGCTGACTTCCGTCGTCGTGCACTCAGCCCCTCAAGCCCTGTAGCTCGCGGTATGGCTGAAAACGGTGATGTATTCTTCCAACACCGTGAATCATCTAACTCTTTCTACGAAGCAGTTCCCGCTATCGTTGAAGATTACATGAACAAAATCTCTGAAATCACCGGTCGCAAATACGGCTTGTTCAACTACTATGGTGCTGAAGACGCAGAACGCGTAATCATCGCTATGGGTTCAGTTACTGAAGCTGCTAAAGAAGCTATCGACTACTTGACTGCTCAAGGCGAAAAAGTTGGTTTGGTTTCAGTACACCTATATCGTCCATTCTCAGCTAAGCACTTCCTTGCTGCAGTTCCTAAGACAGCAAAACGCATCGCTGTCCTCGACCGCACAAAAGAACCGGGTGCTAACGGCGAACCACTATTCCTCGACGTAAAAGAATGCTACTATGGCAAAGAAAACGCTCCGGAAATCGTTGGCGGTCGTTACGGTCTTGCATCTAAAGACACTACCCCTGCTCAAATCATCAGCGTTTATGAAAACCTTGCTTTGCCAACACCTAAAGACCACTTCACCGTTGGTATCGTTGATGACGTTACCTTCACTTCTCTTCCCCTCAAGGAAGAAATGGCTCTCGGTGGCGCAAGCACTTACGAAGCTAAGTTCTATGGCCTCGGTGCTGATGGTACTGTTGGTGCTAACAAGAACTCAGTTAAAATCATTGGTGACAACACCAACAAATATTGCCAAGCATACTTTGCATACGACTCAAAGAAGTCAGGCGGTTTCACTTGCTCACACCTTCGTTTCGGTGATGACCCAATCCGCTCAACCTACTTGGTAAATACACCTAACTTTGTTGCTTGCCACGTTCAAGCATACCTTCACATGTATGACGTTACTCGCGGTCTTCGCGACAACGGTACATTCCTTCTCAACACTATCTGGGAAGGTGACGAACTCGCTGCTAACCTTCCTAACAAGGTTAAACGCTACTTCGCACAACACAACATCACTGTTTACTACATCAATGCAACCAAGATTGCTCAAGAAATTGGCCTAGGTAACCGTACCAACACCATCCTTCAAAGTGCATTCTTCCGCATCACTGAAGTAATCCCCGTTGACCTCGCTATCGAGCAAATGAAGAAATTCATCGTTAAGAGCTACGGTAAGAAGGGTCAAGATGTTGTTGACAAGAACTACGCTGCTGTTGACCGCGGTGGTGAATACAAGCAACTTCCTGTTGATAAGGCTTGGGCTAACCTCCAATACGATGCAGCTGTTGAAAACAACGACCCGGCATTCATCAACGATGTTGTCCGCCCCATCAACGCTCAAGATGGCGACCTTCTCAAAGTTTCAGCATTCAAGGGCCGCGAAGACGGTACTTGGGAACAAGGTACAGCACGCTACGAAAAACGCGGTGTTGCAGCATTCGTTCCTGCTTGGGTTCCTGAAAACTGTATCCAATGTAACAAGTGTGCATTTGTTTGCCCTCACGCAGCTATCCGTCCATTCGTGCTTGATGCTAAAGAAATGGCTAACGCTCCGGTTGCTGAAGGTGAAACACTCGCTACTATCGGCAAGACAATGGCTGACACTCGCTTCATCCAAGCTGTTGACGTTCTCGACTGTCTCGGTTGCGGTAACTGTGTTGACGTATGTCCCGGCAAGAAGGGCGTGAAAGCACTTGAAATGAAACCTCTCGAAACACAACTCGACGTACAAAAAGTTTGGGACTACTGTGTTGACAACGTTTCTTCTAAGCAAAAACTCGTTGACGTTAAAGCCAACGCTAAGAATAGCCAATTCGCTCAACCTTACTTTGAATTCTCAGGCGCATGCTCAGGTTGCGGTGAAACTCCTTATGTAAAATTGATTTCACAACTCTTTGGTGACCACGAAATGGTTGCTAATGCTACCGGTTGTTCTTCAATTTACTCAGGTTCAGTTCCTTCAACTCCTTACACTGTTGACGCAACAGGTCACGGTCCCGCTTGGGCTAACTCATTGTTTGAAGACTTCGCTGAATTTGGTCTCGGTATGTCAATCGCAAACGAAAAGATGGTTAAGCGTCTAGTTTCTCTCATGGAAGCTGCTCAATCATGCGACTGCTGCTCAGACGAAATCAAGGCACTCGCAGCTCAATGGCTCGAAAGCCGCAACTGCGCTGCAACTACTCGCGAAATCGCTGACAAGCTCATCCCATTGTGCGAAGCTTGCAATTGTGACATCTGCCGCGGTATCCTTGAACTCAAGGGTCACCTCGTAAAACGTTCACAATGGATTATCGCCGGTGACGGTGCTGCATACGATATCGGTTTCGGTGGTCTCGACCACGTTCTCGCATCAGGCAAAAACGTAAATGTACTTGTTGTTGATACCGAAGTTTACTCTAACACCGGTGGTCAAGCTTCAAAGGCAACTCCTATCGGCGCTATCGCTAAATTTGCGGCTGCAGGTAAGCGTGTACGCAAGAAAGACCTTGGTCTTATCGCAACAACCTACGGTTATGTTTACGCAGCACAAGTAGCTATGGGTGCTGACAATGCTCAAACACTCAAAGCTATCCGCGAAGCTGAAGCTTATGACGGTCCTTCAATCATCATCGCTTACGCTCCATGTATCAACCATGGTCTTAAAGCAGGTATGGGCCACTCACAACAAGAAGAAGCTAACGCAGTTGCTTGCGGTTACTGGCACCTATGGCGCTACAACCCTGCTCTCGAAGAAGAAGGCAAGAACCCATTCTCTCTCGATAGCAAAGAACCGGCTTGGGACAAGTTTGAAGACTTCCTCAAGGGTGAAGTGCGTTACGCATCAGTTCTTAAGCAATATCCTAACGAAGCTGCCGAACTCTTCGCTGCTGCTAAGGAAAATGCTCAATGGCGTTACAACAACTACCGTCGCCTCGCTCAACAACAATGGGGTGTCGCTCCTGAAAACGATAAGTAATCAATCTCCTTCAAAAAGAGAATACTTACATATCACCATTAAAAAGGTCGCTCATTTGAAATGGGCGACCTTTTCTTTTATTTGGGTGGTCATCAACGTTACCAACTTTTAAATTAGCTACTCGTCAAGGTTTTTTACTTATTTATCCTTACATAATTACTGGAAAAATATTACCTTTGCAAAAAATATAGTCCAGTCAAATGATTGAGCGCATAGTAATAATTGAAAACGTAGACCCCGTCAGCTTTTATGGGGTAAATAACAATAATATGCACCTCATCCGCAATCTGTTCCCTAAATTGCGGATTATGGCTCGTGGCTCGGTAATTAAGGTCATCGGCGAAGAATCCGAGACTGCCGACTTCGAGAAAAAAATCAAAGAGCTCGAGGCTTATTGCATCGAGTACAACCAACTACCTGAAGACGTTATCATTGACATCGTCAAAGGCGCCACGCCCAAAGAGCTAAAGCGCGACGACGTCATCATCTACGGCATTAACGGCAAGCCCATCACAGGCCGTACAGCCAATCAGCAAAAGCTCGTTGAAGAGTTCATGAACAACGACCTTACATTTGCTCTGGGCCCTGCAGGTACCGGTAAAACATACATTGCCATTGCTCTCGCTGTTAGAGCCCTCAAAAATCGCGAAGTGCGCAAGATTATCCTCTCACGTCCCGCCGTTGAAGCAGGCGAAAAGCTTGGTTTCCTCCCCGGCGACATGAAAGATAAGATAGACCCATATTTGCAACCGCTATATGATGCTCTTGAAGACATGATTCCCGCCATGAAGCTCAAGGAATATATGGAAACCAAGACCATACAGATAGCTCCACTCGCATTTATGCGCGGTCGCACTCTCAACGATGCCATCATAGTCCTCGACGAAGCTCAAAACACCACAACCCACCAGATAAAGATGTTTCTCACCCGTCTGGGCATGAATGCCAAGATGATTATCACCGGTGACGTCACTCAGATTGACCTTCCACGCTCAACATCATCAGGCTTGATACAAGCCCTCAAGGTGCTACGCGACGTCAAAGGCATCGGTAAGGTGGAATTTGGCAAAAAAGACATCATACGTCACCAACTCGTGCAACGCATCGTTGAAGCTTACGAGAAATGGGACGAGCTAAAGAAACTTGAGCTCACCGACGCTCCTGCCGACAGCGAGCCAAGCGACAACAACCAAGACTAACAAAAAATATCACTTCAAAATAAAAACTTGAAACATTATGGCTACGACATTAACCAAAACCGACTTCAACTTCCCCGGTCAACAAAGTGTTTATCACGGTAAAGTGAGAGAAGTCTATGATATCAACGGAGACACCCTAGTGATGGTTGCCAGCGACCGTATTTCAGCTTTTGACGTTATCCTTCCCAAAGGTATTCCTTTCAAAGGCCAAGTGCTTAATCAAATTGCAGCATACTTCCTCGATGCTACAGCAAGCGCTGTTCCCAACTGGAAAATCGCTACTCCCGACCCCATGGTTACTGTCGGCGTTAAATGCCAAGGTTTCCCTGTAGAAATGATTATTCGTGGTTACCTCGCAGGTTCAGCATGGCGCGAATATGCAGCCGGTGCTCGCGAAATCTGTGGTGTGAAACTTCCTGAGGGTCTACGCGAAAACCAACAACTTCCCGAGCCTATCATCACCCCGACAACTAAAGCTGCCGAAGGTCATGACGAAAACATCTCTCGCGAAGAAATCATTGCTCAAGGTCTTGTCTCTGAAGCTGACTACACCGTCATGGAGCAATACACCCGCACACTCTTCTCTATCGGTCAAAAGATGGCTGCCGACAAGGGCTTAATCCTCGTTGACACCAAGTATGAATTTGGTAAACGCGATGGCAAAGTAATCCTTATCGACGAAATCCACACTCCCGACTCATCAAGATACTTCTACGCTGAAGGCTATGAAGAACGTCTTGCCAAGGGTGAAGCTCAACGCCAACTTTCAAAGGAATTTGTGCGTCAATGGCTCATCGACAACAACTTCATGGGCAAAGAAGGCCAAGTGGTTCCCGAAATGACCGAAGAATTCTGCAACAGCGTTTCTGACCGCTACATCGAGCTTTATGAGCACATCACCGGCGAAAAATTTGTAAAAGCCGAAGAGAGCGACCTCGCAGCTCGCATCGAGAAGAACGTCGTTGAATGTCTCAACTCACTTAAAAAATAAATCAACACGTGGAAGTACGTGCCGAAAAAATAACGCCCTACGACAATAACCGCGGTAAGGCAGAGCAAGTCAAAGAAATGTTTGACTCAATAGCTCCTGCCTATGATTTCATGAACCGCGCAATGACTATGGGCATCGACAAGCTATGGCGTCGTCGGGCTGTAAAAATGATTACAGCCCGCAAGCCACAGTCGATTCTTGACGTAGCTACAGGAACCGGTGACCTTGCCATAAAGTTGGCACGTTGCATACCCGATGCCACCATCACAGGCATCGACCTATCCCAAGGAATGGTCAACATTGGCAACCAGAAAGTTGCCCAAGCAGGACTGGAAAAGCGCGTAAGCCTC
Source organism: uncultured Bacteroides sp. (assembly GCA_964436925.1). GTDB lineage: Bacteria > Bacteroidota > Bacteroidia > Bacteroidales > Muribaculaceae > CAG-873. The sequence continues at coordinate 7,711 of CAYTFG010000057.1, forward strand.
GGCGTGGCCGACTGTCTTAACCTTCCCATGGAGCAAGCCACATTTGACTGCGTGACGGTTGCTTATGGTGTTCGTAACTTTGAACACCTCCTGGATGGATATCGCGAAATGTACCGAGTGCTCAAAGACGGCGGAATGTTGTGCGTTATAGAACTATCAACGCCCACATCGCCCATTATACGTCCGCTCTATGACCTCTACACCAAGTACATCATCCCATTGGTGGGCAAAATGGTTTCAAAAGACGTGAGAGCCTACAGCTATCTTCCCGAATCTATCGCTGCAGTACCGCAAGGCAACGACATGCTCTCGCTCATGAAAGAAGCCGGATTTAGCCACACATCGTTCAAGCGCATGACCTTCGGGACCTGCACCATCTACATTGGTACCAAGTAAAGGTACAGCGCCCCCCCGAAAAGTGCCTCCACAACATCGCTAATGGTCGGCACTCTCTTTAATAATTTTCTATTTGGATAACTATTCATCACCCCCCAATTAATTCAAACCACATAGTTCTTTAAATAATATGAATTGCAAACTTGCTAAATGTCTTCTAAGCCTAACACTCTTCTCAACCGCTTTTGCATCAGCTCAAGACCTAAGCCGTTTCGTTCAAGAGTCTTCAGAATCATTTGTTGACTCGGTTATTAGAGAGGGTAACGTTGACCCGGTGCCCACTGCGCCTATTCCCACATCCTACCTCACTCCCTCAGTCTTTGACTACTATCGATTCCTCGATAAAGATACATTTCTTGTTGACCAAGAAGCCAACAAGAACCTACCAGATTGGCTCGTGGCTCAAAACGGCGTTAACGACTTGATGATACGTGTGCGTCAGAACTACATGCTCCACAACCCCGATAAAGTGGTTTATAACGCCTCCTGGCTGCCTGAACCACCCAAGCACTATAATGTGGTCATAGACCCAATGACTCGCCGTCTAAGCGTACAAGAAACGCGTATAGACCCCACTGCCGGCATGGACATCGTGAAACAAAAGGTTGACCACAAAAACTGGATTCACTCTTTTACCGGTACCGTGCAATTCTCTCAAGCTTACATATCACCCAACTGGTATCAAGGTGGTAACAACAACTTGAACATGATAGCCAACGCTATATGGAACGTCAAGCTCAACCAAGCTTACCACCCCAAGTTGCTGTTTGAATCAACCATTCAGTACAAACTGGGCATGAACAGCGCTCCCGATGACAGCTTGCGCAACTACTCCATCTCTGAAGACTTGTTCCAAGTAAACTCAACATTCGGTGTGAAAGCGCGAGACCGTTGGTACTACTCTGTCACCACTCAATTCAAGACGCAGCTTCTCAACAGCTACACCAGCAACACTAACACGCTGCGTTCGGCGTTCCTCTCACCCGCTGAATTAAACGTCGGTGTCGGTATGACCTATAACTACGCAAACAAAAAGAAAACGTTCACATTTGACGCATCACTCGCTCCATTGTCTTACAATATGCGTATATGCACCAACAGCCGAATGGACGAGACTAACTACAATATCGCGGAAGGTCACAAGACCGTTAGTCAATACGGTTCTACCGCCGAGTTGAAGATGACTTGGAAGATATGTTACAACATAAACTACACAAGCCGCGTCTACGTATTCACTAACTATGACTATCTCCAAGCCGACTGGGAGAACACACTTTCTTTCACCATCAACGAGTTTCTATCAACCCAGATATACGCCCATGCGCGCTACGACACTACAACGCCAAAGGTTGACGATAACTCCAAGTGGAAGAAACTTCAATTCAAAGAAATCCTCTCATTTGGCTTCGCTTATAAATTTGCAACTAATTAAACAACTAAACACTCTCTTCCTCACACCATGCCATGACTCGATGCTTGCTGACTATAATTTTAGCAATCATAACAACGTCTAATGCCCTCAGTCAATGCTTCGACATTGACAGCATAATGACGTCACTAGCCTCCCGCCCCATCGACCCCATCGAAGGCGTGTGGCAATTTATGCCCGATGAAGCCACAATAGTCATCGAGGCCACCTCATCAGGCCATTTCAAGCTCACAGTCGTTGACAGCCCCGATGTCTCCATTATCCCGGGCACTATCATGGGCACAGCATCACTGTCGGCCAAGCAAGGCACCTATGACGCCTTGATAGCCACAAAATATGACGGTGACAGCTACACGTTCTCAAGCCACCACCACTTTACACTCACGCTCTCCGATGAGAACTCAAGCCTCATCTTCAACGAATATTCCACGGGCACCACGGTCAACCTCTGGCGAATGGTCCCCTACATGTTCCGGCATTCAATCACCAAGAAAAATACCCGGCCGTCGGGCTTGGACGGATGCCACCGCATATATCCACCTTCAACGCCCACTTCACCAATCTATCTATAACAGCCATGGACACAATTAGAATCACTATTACAACGTTTATTATCACAATTTCAGCACTAATACTCTCCGCTGAAAATACGTCACGAAAACAACTCAAAGTCAAGGCCGAGACAACCGAGGTCCAAGACACAACCATTGCGCAGCAAGACACCATCACCACGACAACAGGACTGGTAACAATATCAGGATTTGACAAACCGCTACGTTCGTTGTGGGAAACATTCTTCGTTGTAAACAACACAGCTAAACACATCATCGGCATCAACGTCACGTTCTCCTATTACGACCTCAACGGGCACCAGCTACACAACGCCTCACACAACGTCACGTGTGACATTCCCGCCGGCGAAACGCGACAACTAAGAGTCGCGGCATGGGACCGGCAACACGCGTTTTACTACCATCTCAATAAGCCCGCACGGTCAGCGGGAGCAGCCACGCCATTTACGGTCAACTGCTCAGTAACAGCCATAATAATCGACCATCAAGAATAGCACCACTTATTGTTAATTCACATTACTAATCACATAAATCTCACTACAATGTTCAAACGTTTTTTATTTACACTCGTCATTGCTCTCTACTCACTGTCAGCAAACGCTGTTGAGCCCGCCAAATTCCAATTTGGCATCGACTACCACTACGATTTAGGTCTCGCCGAAAGGATGGGCGGTTTCACCTACACCCGCAGCGACTACGACCAATCAGGCAACTCACTACGACTACAACTCCTCTACAACATAAACTCAAAATACACCGTTGGCGCAGGGTTTGGTCTTGAAAACTTCAACGGATGCAACACACTGCCAATCTTCGCAACATTCCGTTACCGTCCATTCACAGCTCCTCGCCTCAACAACCTCTACGCATTTATCACACCCGGATACTCAATATCATCTAACGACGGTTTCGACCTAACATCAGGCATGGTGGCCGACCTCGGTATCGGTTGGACCAAAATGTTCCGCCGTCACTTCGGAGTAAACCTCCAAATAGGCTACCAACTCAAACAGATGCGCTTCCCATTTCTCGAGGGATGGTATGACGACAATGCCGACTACGATGACTATGTTGACAACTACACCACAGTCAGCAACTGGCGCCACTCAATAACCTTCGGTATAGGCCTCGTCTTCTAAACCCGCTAAAGACCTCATTTACTGAAATATTTCCTTAATTATTTGAACAATTAAGGAAATATTTCTATATTTGCACCGCAGAAAAGAGTTTAGACCTAGAAATATAAACTTTAATTAAAGTAAATATGATTAAATCAAACGTTTACACTCGCACCGGTGACACCGGAACCACAGCTCTCGTTGGCGGTTCTCGCGTAAAGAAAAATGACATTAGGCTCGAAGCCTACGGAACTGTTGACGAACTCATGGCCAATCTCGGCCACCTCTCCACTCGTCCCGACCTCGATGTTGATGCAAAACAAAATATCATCACTATCCAAAACCACCTCTTCAACATTGGCGCTTACCTCGCAACTCCCCCCTCAAATGAGCCCAACCAATTCTCCAACCCCGGCATCTCAGAACAAAATATAGCAGCCATGGAAGAAGCCATTGACAATATGGACTCACACCTTCCCGCGCTACACAGCTTCGTTTTGCCAGGCGGAAGTCGCACAGCTGCCATCGCTCACATCTGCCGTACAGTGTGCCGTCGTTGCGAACGTCGCATCATCGACCTCGACGAAGTTGCAACTGTTGACCCCATCGTTATTCGATACATAAATCGCCTCAGCGACTACCTCTTTGTTTTCTCACGTTATATCAACCTAAATAACGTCGTTGACGAGATTTATTGGGACAAAAACGCCTAGTTTACAACACGTTACATCTTATTATAAAATATTTATATAAAAACTTGGTTTTTATTGTTGATTGTATTGTAAAAATGATTACTTTTGCGGAAATTTTTACAACCAAAACAATAATATTAACCACCTTATAAATAGAAAACTAATAAAGCTATGTATTGGACATTAGAACTAGCATCAAAGCTTGAAGACGCACCATGGCCCGCTACAAAAGACGAGCTTATAGACTACGCTATGCGCTCAGGAGCGCCACTTGAAGTTATCGAAAACCTTCAAGAAATGGAAGACGAAGGAGATACCTACGAAAGCATCGAAGATATTTGGCCCGACTACCCCTCCAACGAAGACTTCTTCTTCAACGAGGAGGAGTATTAAGCCGCGCGTTTCGACTTAAAAGATTTATAACCA
>CAYTFG010000058.1:0-12249 GCA_964436925.1 uncultured Bacteroides sp.
AAATTTTTCTGCCAAGCGTATTGAAATTTTGTCACATAGCATGTCAATAGTGATTTAAAAATGAGGATATTGTTTGTGCCAATTGCTGATATTCAGTAAATTTGCCATGAATTATTTAATACCGATTTTATCATGAACACTTTCATATACAATATTTGGAAAAGTATCAATATACAAGAAGAATATCTTGATATCACAGTTGCCGGGTCCAAAGCGCTATTCATAATCGTGATATGCGGCTTAGTCTACTATGCCTGTCGCCATGTGGTGTCGCCAATAATCACCCGAATAGTGCGCCACACTGAAACGAAATGGGATGATATACTTCTCAATCAAAGTATGCTTAAAGCGCTCTGTATATTAGTATTTACCATTTTGCTCAACATATTCTTGCCGTCAACGCTGAACGAATTTAAACTGGCCCACACCATCGGCACGAAGGCGTGCTCGATATTACTCATCATGGCAAGTGTACACGTAATTAATCAAGCGTTATTGTCCTGGTACAGTGTATTAAAACAAAATGAAGCGTTCACGTCGCATCCGCTCAAAGGTATATTGCAAGTTCTGCAATTGGCATCAATCATCATTGGGCTGATAATCATTGTCAGCATACTCATCAACCGCAATCCGCTTTACATTCTATCAGGTATCGGTGCTTCAGCCGCGATATTGATGTTGGTATTCAAAGACACTATTCTCGGACTTGTGGCAGGGCTACAGCTTTCGGCAAATGATATGCTGAAGACGGGCGATTGGATTACAATTCCGCGTGACAATGTCAATGGTATCGTCAAGGATGTGTCGCTGACCACTGTAAAGATTGAGAATTTTGACAAGACAATCATAACGGTACCACCCTACTCTCTCATCAGCGATTCTTTTCAAAATTGGAAAGGAATGGTGCAGAGTGGCGGGCGCCGTGTCATGCGAGCTGTCAATATTGACATGTCAACGGTAAGATTTGTCACAGAGCAAGAGATGAAACAATGGGAAAACGAGCCATGGTTTGCCGACTTTACACAAAAGAAAGAGGCGGAAAAACCGGTAAATCTCACCGTTTTCCGCCACTATCTGGAATATTTTATTTCTAATTATTCGCTCACCAAAGCTGAATATTTGTACATGGTGCGTCAGCTAGAGCCCACATCTCAAGGTCTTCCATTGGAAATCTATTTTTTCACGACTTGCCAAGATTGGAAAGAATATGAACACGTTCAGGCTGATGTCATAGACCACGTGCTAGCTACTATTCAGTCATTTGGGTTGCGAGTCTATCAATTGCCCACCGGCAAAATTTAGAATGAATAGCTGACACCGATTGAAGGTATAAGCGCACGAGTCACATAATCAGCTGTAAATTCTACAGTTGGGTCCATGCCCATGCTTTTCTTGATAAAGTCCTCATAAGAGCCGGTAGCATTGTCGACACCCAAACCGGCTACATAAAGGAATGAGAAGTCAATCGAGAGATTGCTGACGGGACGGAACGAAAGACCAACAGAAGGCTCAATCTTGGTCATACCCGGAGTTTCGGGATTGTAGTGAGAGGTATTGACGGGAGTTGTGTCAAGCATCACACCGGCACGAATGTCAGTGCGGTCAGTCAACGCATATTGAGCACCGAGGTGGTAAGTCCATGAGTTTTTGTAATTCTTGGTCAAGTTTTGATTGAAGCTTTCCAATTGTTCGCTCAAGAATTCAATATTCAATGATTTGTAAGTGCTCCAACCGGTCAATTGTGCATCAAAGGCGAGAACTAATTTTTCAATTGGCTTATAGCTGATACCGACATTGAAAACGTATGGGCAAGGCATTTCAGCGGTAAAGTTTGTTTCGTTGAGCACACCAATGCTGTTTTGGAGCAAGTTTTGAGCAACTTCATTGGCATAAGAGACAGTAGCTTCACCGGCAGCGACCTTCATTCCCATTTTAGAGCGATAAGAGGCACCGATTGTGATTTGCTTTGTGAGGTCATACATTGCACCGACATTGAATCCAAAGGCAACATCGGCAGTACCTGACAGATTGACTGACGCGGGAGTGGTTGTTCCGAAACGGTATTCACTGCCTGCCGCTTGTAGCATCATATCCATGCTGGATGGAGAAACAAGGCCTTTGTTGAGGTCAACAGTACCCCAAGTAACCATCAAACCGGCACCGACCGATAATTTTGGGGTGATACGCCAAGATACAGTAGGTTGGACAGTGTAGGTGGCTAGAGTAACAGATTGATTCATCACTGCACCGGGCCAATTGTTGGTCCAATTAATGCCACTACCATAGGGGGTGTAGAAAGCTACACCTGCTTTGAGATTGTCATAAATTGAAAAAGCTGCCTCAACACCGATAGGAGTACTTGCGTTGTTGTGAGTTTTGTATTTAGTGCCGTCGGGCAACGTTGCGGTTGCTGTAGGGAAAGTTGCAGTAAAGCTCCCGGATAAATCAATAGTCTTGTCCATAAAACCTAAACCACCGGGATTGAAAAGCATGCTTTCAGCACCTAACTTCAAAGCTGTACCGGTATGTCCCATACCATTTTGCTTTGAACTGAGGGTGTTAACTTGATAACCCTCAGCATAGAGGGATAGTGCGGTAGCGGTTGCTACCATCGCTGTCATAATTTTTTTCATAATGTTGTTATTTATGAGCCGCTTGCTCTATTTTGGTCGCAAAGTTAAACAATTTGATACTTACGCGCCAAACTTCGGCACACTAAACTGATTTTTGTGCATATATGGGAGTGATATATAAAAGCAAAAGAGTGAAAACCCCATCTTCCCCTGGGAATTTTCACTCAGTTGATATACCTCAACTCCGGAAAGAGTTTCATCGTATATACCACTATAACAACCCACAGGGACAATTGTTTATTAATTTTTTTTACTTTTCCCGGGAGCTATGGGCCACAACTTAATCACGATATAATGCACTGAAACATCACAGATTCAATGGGTTTAGGTAAGCTAAAATAAAAGGCAAACGAGAGTGAAGGGCTAAACAAAATTTTATATATAACTCACTAATTACAACTTTCTTTAACCCATATAATCATAAAAAAAAGGTGCCACAAGGTTGTTAAATCGTGATTTAATGTTACCTTTGCAACAAAATTGTGTAGATAGTACCTTATTTAAAAAGAGTACCATAAGCTTACACTATTAATCAAATATAATTCAACCACTTATAATATTTTTTATTATGGACATTTCTCATATCGAACACGTGGGTATAGCTGTTCCTTCATTAGACGAAGCTATCCCTTTTTATGAAAACATTTTAGGCCTTAAATGCTTTGCCATTGAAGAAGTTGCCGACCAAAAGGTGCGCACAGCTTTCTTCAAAGTAGGTCAAACCAAAATTGAGTTACTTGAAGGCACTGCCGAAGACAGCGCTATTTCAAAGTTCATTGCTAACAACGGTGGTCGCGGTGGTATCCAACACATCGCATTTGCTATCGAAGATGGTGTAGCTAACGCTTTAGCTGAAGCAGAAGGCAAAGGATGCCGTCTCATTGACAAAGCTCCACGCAAAGGCGCTGAAGGCCTCAACATCGCATTCCTACACCCGAAATCAACAGTAGGTACACTTGTAGAACTTTGCGAAGACCCCAACAAGTAATTCCAATTACTAAGTTTACAACGAATTATAAACTTATTACCAAAACGAAATAATGAGTAATCAACTTGAAAAAGTAAAAGAGCTTATTGAACTACGTCAAGAAGCTCGCTTGGGTGGCGGACAAAAAGCCATCGACAAGCAGCACGAAAGAGGTAAATACACTGCTCGCGAACGCATCGCTCAACTTCTCGATGAGGGTTCGTTTGAAGAACTCGATATGTTTGTGCGCCACCGTTGCCACAACTTCGGTCAAGAAAAGAAAAGCTTCCTTGGCGATGGTGTTGTAACCGGTTACGGTACAATTGATGGCCGATTGGTTTATGTTTTTGCACAAGACTTCACCGTATTCGGAGGTTCTCTATCAGAGACCATGGCCTTGAAGATTTGCAAGGTAATGGATATGGCAATGAAGATGGGTGCACCTGTTATCGGTCTTAACGACTCAGGTGGTGCTCGTATCCAAGAAGGTATTAACGCACTTGCAGGCTACGCTGAAATTTTCCAACGTAACATCATGGCATCAGGCGTTATTCCACAAATTTCAGGTATTCTTGGTCCTTGTGCCGGTGGTGCTGTTTATTCTCCTGCATTGACTGACTTCACAATCATGGCTAAGGGTATTTCTTATATGTTCCTTACCGGTCCTAAAGTTGTAAAGACAGTGCTCGGTGAAGATGTAACTCAAGACACCCTTGGTGGTGCAGAAGTTCACGCAACAAAGAGCGGTGTAACTCACTTTGCAGCCGAAGATGGTGAAGATGCTATCAAGATTATCCGTAAGCTCTTCAGCTTCATTCCACAAAACAACCTCGAAGAACCACCGTTGGTTGAATGTAACGACCCAATTGACCGTCTAGAAGATTCTCTCAACGAAATCATTCCTGACTCAGCATCTCGTCCATACGATATGTATGAAGTTATCGGTGCAATTATCGATAATGGCGAATTCTTGGAAATCCAACGTGACTACGCTAAGAACATCATCATCGGTTTTGCTCGTTTCAACGGTCAATCAGTTGGTATTGTAGCTAACCAACCTAAGTTCCTCGCCGGTGTATTGGATAGCAACGCATCACGCAAGGCAGCACGTTTTGTGCGTTTCTGCGACGCATTCAACATTCCATTGGTTACTCTTGTTGACGTTCCAGGCTTCCTTCCCGGTACAGGTCAAGAATATAACGGCGTAATCCTTCACGGTGCTAAACTTCTTTATGCATTCGGTGAAGCAACAGTGCCCAAAGTAACAATCACATTGCGTAAGAGCTACGGTGGTAGCCACATCGTGATGAGCTGTAAGCAACTCCGCGGTGACATGAACTACGCATGGCCAACTGCCGAAATCGCAGTTATGGGTGGTGCCGGAGCTGTTGAAGTTCTTTATGCAAAAGAAGCTAAGGCTGCTGAAGATCCTAAGAAGGTACTCGCAGAAAAAGAAGAAGAATACAACAAGCTATTCTGCAATCCTTACAACGCTGCTAAGTATGGCTACATTGATGACGTTATCGAGCCACGCAACACTCGTTTCCGCATCATTCGTGCACTTCAACAACTTGCAACCAAAAAAGTTACCAATCCTGCTAAGAAGCACGGTAATATTCCATTGTAATCAACCATCAACGAGAGAAAAAATTTCAAATAACGTTCTATGTACAAGAAAATTATATTGCTCATCGTTGCTTTGGTTGCTACAGCCACAACTCTCAGTGCACAAGGCCGCAAGGCATTGCGCATAAATGAGGTAATGGTTGTTAACGAGAGTAGCATCGTCGATGACTTCGGTGAACACGGAGCTTGGATTGAGCTATTCAACTCCAACTTTGCGCCTCTTGAGATTTCAAGTGTATACCTAACCAACGATAAGAACGACCCTAAAAAATATCCTGTGCCCCTTGGTGACGTCAACACAAAGATGCCCAAGCGCCAACATGTTATCTTTTGGGCTGACGGTCAACACAGCAAAGGTACTTTCCACACCTCATTTACCCTCACACCGGGACAAGAGAACTGGATAGGTATCTATGATGCTGATGGCAAGACCCTTATTGACGAAGTTACAATTCCTGCCAATTTAGCTCCTAACACTTCATATGCTCGCGTCCAAGACGGTGGCGAAGGTTGGGAAGTGCGTGATAACTCAGGTGACAAATATGTAACACCAAGCAGCAACAACCAGATTAAGGCTGAAAATGCTAAGGTACAAAAGTTTGCCGAAAATGATTCGCACGGCTTTGCACTCACCATCATGGCTATGTGCATTGTGTTCTCAGCGCTTCTCATCCTGTGCTTGAGCTTCTATGGAATCGGAACTATTAACCGCAAAATTTCTCGCCGCAACAAAGCTATTTCTCAAGGTCAATCAGTTGAGAATGTCAGCGCTAGAGATCTTCCACAACAAGATTCAGGTGAAGAAATTGCAGCTATCGTTATGGCTCTACATGAACACCTCAACGCTCATGACACAGAAAGCACAATTCTTACTATCAACAAGGTTAAGCGTGCTTACTCTCCATGGAGTTCTAAGATTTACAACTTGCGCGAAACTCCACGTCGATAATCTCCCTCAAAGTTAACTTAACACAAAACATTACCTGAAAATGAAAGAATATAAATATAAAATCAATGGTAACCTCTATAAAGTAGCCGTGGGCGACATCGACAATAACATCGCCGAAGTTGAAGTAAACGGTACTCCTTATAAGGTTGAACTTGAAAAGACTCAAACTCCTGTTAAGGTTGTTTCAGCGCCACGCCCATCAGCAGCGCCACGCACTGCTTCCGGTGAAAAAGTTATCTCAAAGCCTTCAGCAGCAACAGCCGGTGGAACAGCAATTACCGCTCCACTACCCGGTGTAGTACTTTCAATCGCTGTTAAGGTGGGTGACACCGTAAAAGCAGCTGACACAGTGCTCGTGCTTGAAGCAATGAAGATGGAAAACGCTATCCACGCCGGTCGCGATGGTAAAGTTGCATCAATAAATGTAAACCAAGGCGACTCAGTGCAAGAAGGCGCTTCACTCATCACCCTTGAATAAAAGAAACCTAAAAACTAATCGAAAGACTCAAAAACAACTTTTATTATGGGTGAATTTTTTGCTAACAACCTGCATCAATTTTGGCAGCTAACAGGCTTCTATAACGCAACATGGCAACACTTTGTCATGCTTGCAGTGGGCTTGTTCTTCCTTTGGCTCGCCATCAAGAAAGATTTTGAACCAATGTTGCTTGTGCCCATTGGCTTCGGTATCTTGATTGGTAACGTACCATTTAACACATCAGCTGGCCTCGAAATAGGTATCTATGAAGAAGGTTCAGTTCTTAATATCCTCTATAACGGTGTGAGTGCCGGATGGTATCCCCCACTCATCTTCTTGGGCATCGGTGCCATGACCGACTTTACTGCGTTGATTGCCAACCCTAAGCTAATGCTTATCGGCGCGGCAGCTCAATTTGGTATTTTCGGTGCTTACATGGTAGCACTTGCGCTCGGCTTTGCTCCAGACCAAGCCGGTGCAATCGCCATCATTGGTGGTGCTGACGGTCCAACCGCTATCTTCCTTTCATCTAAACTTGCTCCTAACTTGATGGGTGCAATTGCGGTATCGGCTTACTCTTACATGGCACTTGTGCCTGTGATTCAGCCACCGTTGATGAGACTTTTCACCACAAAGAAAGAACGTCTCATCAAGATGAAACCTGCACGTGCCGTGTCACAGAATGAAAAGATTATCTTCCCTATCGTGGGTTTACTCCTCACCTGCTTTGTAGTACCTTCAGGTCTACCATTGCTAGGTATGCTTTTCTTTGGTAACCTATTGCGCGAATGTGGTGTAACCAGCCGTCTTGCCAAGACTGCCAGCAACGCACTTTCTGACATTGTTACCATCCTCTTGGGCATGAGCGTGGGTGCTTCAACTCAAGCATCTCAATTCTTAACTGCTGATACAATTTTCATCTTCATGCTTGGTTTCATGGCATTCATCATTGCCTCTTCATCAGGTGTGTTATTTGTAAAATTGTTCAACCTCGTGCTTCCACACGACAAGAAAATCAACCCGCTTATTGGTAATGCAGGTGTTTCGGCTGTTCCTATGTCAGCACGTATTTCCAATAACCTCGGTCTTGAATATGACCCCAGCAACTACTTGCTCATGCACGCCATGGGTCCAAACGTTGCCGGCGTTATCGGTTCAGCAGTTGCTGCCGGTGTTCTCCTTGGCTTCCTTGCCTAATCGAGACGTTATCGACAACACAGATATTTCACAAAAATCCCGACTGTTCACCCGGTCGGGATTTTTTTATTTTTTCTTTAAAAAAACGGGATTTTCAGTAAACAAAATATGACCTTATTTGTTTAAAAAGTAACTTACAAAAATTTCATCGCCCGCATCGTTGCGGACAAAGCATTTAACTAGCATTTTTTACTGTAAAACAAATTTATAAAAATCACAATAGAGATGATTACGCAAAAAGTTATTGACTCACTCTATAAAAAGTACAGCAAGCGCCCGGAAAGTCCCGACAAATTACCTATATCGATGTTATTTGAATATACATCAGAGCAACACGCGCTTTGCACATCAGAATGTGGTGAACACCTAATCATAGGGTCCACCGAGCCATCGTCCCCGTTCCACAAGTTACCCTTTGCCTGCATCAATGCCATTGTCAATTTTGAAGAATGGGTAGCTATTGTGCTTCACTCCTCAATTATCTTTTTGAGCAAGATTTCGCCAAAAATAAACATTCACATCAAGCAACCTCAATACAATTTTTTTGACCGCATATTAGAGACGGTAGCCGTCCACTAATCGTCATAGGGTCAAACGAGTATTACACTTGATTTCTACCATTACATACCCCCGAGGCATGCAGGGATGTTATGCGCCTTTTTCAAGCCAAAATCTACACCGATATAACTGAAATTCAGATAAAAACGCATTCCAATCTCATTTTTATTTTTGGATATAAATTTTTTGTAGTAATTTTACATATAATTTATCCCTTAACCTGATAATTTTAACGTATTAATCGCGATAATATATGTTTAGAACCAAGACGTGCGGTGAACTCCGCCTATCTGATTCCGGCTCACATGTAAAACTAGCCGGATGGGTACAACGTGTGCGCAAAATGGGAGGTATGACATTTGTTGACCTTCGCGACCGCTACGGCATTACCCAAATCGTTTTTAACAGCGCTACAAATGCCGAACTTCAAGAAGAAGCTAACCATCTTGGACGCGAATTTGTTATCCAAGTAGAAGGCTCAGTGGCTGAACGTTCAGCCAAAAATCCTAACATGCCAACCGGTGACATTGAAATCATTGCTGACCGATTGACCACATTAAATAAGAGCGAAGTACCCCCATTTACCATCGAAGATGATACTGATGGCGGTGATGACTTGCGCATGAAATTCCGTTATCTCGATTTACGTCGTAGCGCAGTGCGTCGTAACCTTGAATTGCGCCACCGCATGACAATGGAAACACGTCGCTACCTTGACAGCAAAGGATTCCTCGAAATTGAAACGCCAATGCTCGTTGGCTCAACCCCCGAAGGCGCTCGTGACTTTGTTGTTCCTTCTCGCATGAACCAAGGTCAATTCTACGCGCTTCCTCAATCTCCTCAAACACTCAAGCAATTGCTCATGGTTTCAGGTATGGACCGCTATTTCCAAATCGTGAAATGCTTCCGTGATGAAGACCTCCGCGCTGACCGTCAACCCGAGTTCACTCAGATTGACTGCGAAATGAGCTTTGTTGAACAAGATGACATCATCAACCTCTTTGAGGGTATGGCCGTTCACTTGTTCCGCGAATTGCGTGGTGTTGAATTACCCCAACCATTCTTGCGTATGCCATGGGCTGACGCTATGAAATATTATGGTTCTGACAAGCCTGACCTTCGCTTTGACATGAAGTTTGTTGAGCTCATGGACATCATGAAAGGTCATGGATTCAGCGTATTTGATAACGCTACTTACATTGGCGGTATCTGCGCTAAGGGTGCAGCAACTTACACTCGCAAGCAACTTGACCAATTGACTGAATATGTTAAGCGTCCGCAAATCGGTGCCAAGGGTATGGTTTATGCTCGCATCGAAGCTAACGGCAATGTCAAGTCAAGCGTTGATAAATTCTACTCTCAAGAAGTTCTTCAAGAAATGAAGGCAGCCTTCAATGCTGAACCGGGAGACCTCATCTTGATTCTCAGCGGTGATGACACAATGAAGACTCGCAAGCAACTCTGTGAATTGCGTCTTGAAATGGGCCGTCAACTTGGACTCCGCGACAAAGACAAATTTGCTTGTCTATGGGTTGTTGACTTCCCAATGTTTGAATGGAGTGATGAAGAGCAACGTCTCATGGCTATGCACCACCCGTTCACCCACCCCAAAGACGAAGATATTCCATTGCTTGACACTGACCCGGCTGCCGTACGTGCAGACGCCTATGACATGGTCGTAAACGGTGTTGAAGTGGGTGGCGGTTCTATCCGTATCCACGATAGCGAGCTCCAAGCTAAGATGTTTGAAATCCTTGGTTTCACTCCCGAAAAAGCTCAAGAGCAATTTGGCTTCTTGATGAATGCGTTCAAGTATGGTGCACCACCTCACGGAGGTCTTGCTTACGGTCTTGACCGTTGGGTATCATTATTTGCAGGACTTGACAGTATCCGCGACTGCATCGCATTCCCCAAGAACAATTCAGGTCGCGATGTAATGCTGGATGCGCCGGCTGCGCTTGACCAAAAGCAACTTGACGAACTATCAATCGCTATAGTAACTAAAGACAAATAAAGATGAGAATCGGCGATATATTATCGGCACTTGAAGCAGTAGCACCGTTAGGGCTCCAAGAAGACTGGGATAACTCAGGGCTTCAAGTTGGTTCACGCCTCCCCGAATGTACCGGAGTACTCCTCTGCGTTGACGTCACGCCGGCAATTGTCGATGAAGCCATCAACCGTGGCTGCAATCTTATTGTCTCTCACCATCCGCTGTTTTTTCACCCTGTCAAGCGCTTGACAGGCGAAACTATACAACAAACTGCAGCGATGAATGCCATTGCGGCAGGAGTATCTATTTACTCCTGCCACACTTGCATGGACAACGCTCCCCACGGAGTGTCCTATGTAATGGCAGAACGATTGCAACTTGATGAGCATCGTCCGCTCGTCAACGTTGCCAATCGCTTGCTGAAGCTATCAGTTATGGTTCCGGAGAGCCAAGCCGGCGAGGTGCGTTTAGCACTTTTTGAGGCAGGCGCAGGCACTCTCGGCAACTATGACTGCTGTAGCTATAACATCAACGGCACAGGCACATTTAAAGCTCTCGAAGGAGCAAATCCATTTGTTGGTGACATCAATTCACTTCATTACGAACAAGAAGTGCGCATTGATGTGCTGGTCCCCACATGGCTACGCCGACAAGTAGAAAACGCTTTGATAGAAGTGCACCCCTACGAAGAGCCCGCCTATGAATTCACTGCAATCCTCAACCCTGACAAGCACAGTGGTAGTGGCGCAATGGGCATCTACAACGAGCCCATAACGGCACGACAACTGGTTGAACGTGTCAAGAAAGCGTTCAACAGCCCGGTGGCAAGATGTTCAGCAGTGCCCGATGATGACGTTCCCATCACTCGTGTTGCCCTATGTGGTGGCGCCGGTGGCTCCTTTATTAAGAATGCAATTGCGGCAGGAGCACAAGCCTATATCACGTCAGACACTCGATATAACGAGTTTATTGACAATGTTCCATCACTTTTTATCATCGATATCGGCCATTTTGAAAGTGAATCTTGCACAAAAGACATTTTTTATCACATTATTACAGAAAAATTTCCTAACTTTGCAGTCTATAACTCAGAGTTAGAAAAGAATCCTATAAGTTATTTGTAAGATATGGCTACCGATAAAAGCAAAAACGAGCAACCGCTCACAGTCGAGCAGCGCCTAAAAACGCTCTACGAGCTCCAAACTATCCTCACAGAAATCGACCGCATCAAGACGATTCGTGGTGAGCTTCCTTTGGAAGTTAAAGACCTGGAAGATAACATCGAAGGTCTTCACACTCGTGTTGAAAATTACAATCGCGAAATCGAAGAGCTTCATCAAAAATTAGCTGCAGAGAAAGAAAAAATCAACGAATCTAAAGCTAAGATTGACCGTTACAAGGAGCAACTCGACAATGTGCGCAACAATCGTGAGTTTGATTTACTTTCTAAAGAAATTGAATTCCAAACTCTTGAAATTGAGCTTTGCGAGAAACACATCAATGACTACAACCGTTTGATTGACAATAAGACAAACGATATTGCATCAACAAACGAGACACTTGCTGATCGCACTCACATCTTGGAAGAAAAGAAAAATGAGCTCGATGAAATCGTTAGCGAAACTCGCCAAGAAGAAGATTCACTCCGCGATAAAGCAAAATCACTTGAGCCACACATTGACGCTCGCACATTGACAGCATTCAAGCGCATCCGCAAGAATGCCCGCAATGGTCTTGGCATCGTTTATATCCAACGTAATGCGTGCGGTGGTTGCTTCAATCGCATCCCGCCTCAAAAACAAATGGAAATCAAGATGCACAAGAAAGTTATCGTTTGCGAATACTGTG
>CAYTFG010000059.1:0-12240 GCA_964436925.1 uncultured Bacteroides sp.
ATGCGAGCAATTTTTTTGCAATGTTTTTTTTGAGGGAAAATGTGTTGGATTGTGAATGAATGTTGTATATTTGTGAAAGCATAAGTAGCTGAAGCAGATGAGTGAGTTTGTGGAGGAAATCTAAGCAGATGAATGAGTTTGTGGAAGGATAAGTAGCTGAAATAGATATACGAAATGGAAAGAGTAAAGAAGTTGAGCCCGTGGTGGTGGATACCGACGTTGTATTTTGCACAGGGATTGCCGTATGTAGCGGTAATGACAATATCGGTGATAATGTATAAACGCATGGGCGAGAGTAATACGGATATAGCGTTGTATACGGGATGGCTGTATTTGCCGTGGGTAATAAAGCCGTTTTGGAGTCCGTTTGTAGATATCATGAAGACTAAGCGGTGGTGGACTGTGACAATGCAGTGGGTATTGGCAGTGGCGTTGTGTATGCTGGGTTTTGCGATACCGGGGCCGTTTTATTTTCAGGTAACATTGGCGATATTTTGGATAATAGGATTTACGTCGGCGACGCATGATGTAGCTGCTGATGGATTTTATATGTTGGGGTTGACTGAGCATGAGCAATCGTTGTTTGTGGGTATCAGGTCAACCTTTTATCGTATAGCTACGGTAGCGGGTCAAGGTTTGTTGGTGATATTGGCGGGATTGATAGAGACCGGAGGACTCGGGGAAGCGAGTGATGAAGAGATAAGGTCTCGGATACCGATGGCGTGGATGACGGTTTTTATAGTGTTGTCGGTGTTTTTCTTGCTAGTGGCGATTTATCATAGCCGAGTGTTGCCGAGGCCTCAGAGTGATGGATTGAGAAATGAAGGTCAGTCGGCGGGCGTGATATTGCGTGAGTTTATCGGTTCGTTTAAGTCGTTTTTCCAAAAGGAGCATATCGTGGTGTCGATATTATTTATGTTGCTGTATCGCTTGCCTGAGGCGCAGCTTGTGAAGTTGATAAATCCATTTTTGCTGGATCCTGTGGATAAGGGTGGCATGGGCTTGAGCACCGGAGAGGTGGGGCTTGTGTATGGCACCGTTGGCATCATTGGGTTGACTATAGGTGGTATTATCGGCGGAATGGTGGCAGCGCGTGATGGGTTGAAGAAGTGGTTGATGCCGATGGCGTGGAGTATGTCGCTGACTTGTTTGACGTTTGTCTATCTGAGTTATTTTCAACCTCAGTCGTTGTGGCTTGTATCGGCGTGTGTGTTCTTGGAGCAATTTGGCTATGGATTTGGCTTCACGGCGTATATGCTTTATTTGATATATTTTTCAAGGGGTAATCATCAAACGTCGCATTATGCGATATGCACGGGCTTTATGGCGCTGGGCATGATGTTGCCGGGCATGGCAGCGGGATGGTTGCAGGAGACGATAGGTTATCAGCATTTTTTTGTGTGGACGATAATATGTTGTATTGCGACGATAGGTGTTTGCTCGTTGGTAAAGATTGACCCAAAATTTGGCAAGAAATGAGAAAGGTTGTAATGATGCCGGTGTTGTTGTTGTTGTGGTCTTGCATACAGATGCAGGGGGCAGTGAAGCCGGGAATAGAAGTGTTGCGAGATAGTGATTTTGCGACGTTGAAGGGTAAGCGCGTTGGGTTAATAACTAATCCTACGGGCGTGGATAATGAGTTGAAGTCAACGATAGATATATTGAGCGAGGCTCAGGACGTTGAGCTTGTGGCGCTGTTTTCACCTGAACATGGGGTGAGGGGTGACGTTCATGCCGGAGATAAGGTGGGTGAGTATACCGATGCCAAAACAGGAGTGAAGGTTTATTCAATCTATGGAAAGATAAAGAAGCCGACTGCTGAGATGCTGTCAAAGATAGATGTGCTGGTGTATGATATTCAAGATATTGGTTGCCGGTCATATACGTTTATCTCGACAATGGGCTTGGCGATGGAGGCGTGTGCACAAGCCGGGAAGGAATTTGTGGTGCTAGACAGGCCGAATCCATTGGGCGGAGAGAAGATAGAAGGATGTTTGACCGAGAGTGATTGTCGGTCATTTGTGAGCCAATATCCGATACCGTATATTTATGGGATGACGCCGGGAGAGTTGGCAATATATATGAATGAAGAAGGACTAATCGGCAACAAAAAAGTGAAGTTGACGGTGATAAAGATGGACGGATGGACCAGGGATATGACGTTTAGAGATACTGAAATGCCGTGGATATTGCCGTCACCGCATATACCAAGTGCCGAAACGGCGTTGTATTATCCAATGTCGGGGATATTGGGTGAGATAAATTATGTGTCGATAGGCGTGGGTTATACCGAGCCGTTCAAGTTGTTTTGTGCCGAATGGATAGATGCAGAAAAGTTGTCGGAGCGGATGAACGGGCTGGGATTGCCGGGCGTGAAGTTCCGTCCGATACATATCAAGCCATATTATTCATTTGGCAAAGGGCAGAATATTCAAGGTGTTGAGATGTATGTGAGTGATGCAAGAGCGGTGCAGCTGACGATGACACAATTTTATGTGATGCAAGAGCTTGCAGCGATGTATCCCGAGCATAAGGCATTTGAGAGTGCCGATGCAACGAGATTTACAATGTTTGATAATGTGTGTGGAACGAAGCAAATCAGGCAACTATTTGGAAAGAGCTATCGAGTGAGCGATATCGAGGAATATTGGCATAAAGATGAGGCCAAATTCAGAGAAAAATCGGCACGATATTATCTTTATTAATGTCAAAATCGGGCGGAAATAGGGATGATTTAAGAAAAAAGTGATGATGGAATGAAAAATGTGTTGTTTTTGAAAGTGACATTAGCTAACTTTGTATGTTTGCTTTAGGGCGACAAATTTATTTTAATCCAGGAAAAGAAAAATAACGAAATAATGAAACTAATAGCAGATTGCGGAAGTACCAAGGTAGATTGGTGCTTAATCGAAGGAAAAGAAGTCGTTAAGCAAGTAATAACTTGCGGAATGAATGCCGTAATGCTAACTGAGGCAGAGATGGCGCAAATAATCAGGGAGCAATTGCTACCCGAAGTTTCAGAATATTCAGTAGACAATGTGTATTTCTATGGAGCGGGTTGCATATCACCGGAAGTGTGTCAAAATGTGACAAGAGCGATATCGGCAAGTTTTCAGCAGGCAGAAATAGAAGTATATACAGACTTGCTGGCAGCAGCGCGAGCTTTGTGTGGACGAGAAGAAGGTATAGCATGTGTGATGGGCACAGGTTCCAATTCATGTTACTATGATGGCAATGAAATCGTCAGCAATGTGTCACCGTTAGGATACATATTGGGAGATGAAGGAAGTGGTGCCGTACTAGGGAAGTTGTTGATAGGTGATGTGTTGAAGAGACAGTTGCCCGAAGACTTGTGTGAAGAGTTTATGGCAGAATACCACTTGGATAGTATAGGAATCATCAAGCGTGTTTATAATGAACCGCAACCAAATAGATTTTTAGCATCAGTGTCGCCGTTCTTGATAAAGCATATAGAAGAGCCGGCCATACACCGTTTGGTACTCAATTCGTTTAAGTCATTCTTTGTGAGAAATATATGTCACTATAAGGGCTATAAGGAGTTGAAAGTGAGCTTCGTAGGGTCAATAGCATATTACTATAGCGAAGTACTCAAGGAGGCAGCAAGCGCAGTGGACTGCACGATAGCAACAATAATCAAGAGTCCGATGCCGGGCTTAATAGCATATCATTCAAAATAAAGAAAAGAAGACGATGTTGGAAAACAAAGTAACTGATATAGAAATTATACAAATAAGTATTTCAGGACAAGATAAGCCCGGTGTAACTTCGGCATTGACAGAAATATTGGCGCGTTATGATGCTGATATTTTGGATATAGGTCAAGCGGATATCCATCACACTTTGTCGTTGGGATTGCTGTTTAAGACCAATAGTAAGGTTTCGGGCGAAATCATGAAAGAGTTGCTGTTTAAGGCGTATGAACTAGACGTGAATTTGCGCTTTGAGCCGGTAGACATAAAAGATTATAACAAGTGGGTGTCCATGCAGGGAAAGAACCGCTGGATAATCACGTTGCTGGGCCGCCGCTTGACAGCTCGCCAAATGGCGCAAGTGTCGGAAGTGGTATCGGAGCAAGGGTTGAATATAGATAGTATTCAACGTTTGACAGGTCGTCCATCGTTGACCGAGACTAACTTGCCTGAGGCAAAGTCATGTGTGGAATTTTCGGTGAGAGGTAATCCAAGGTCGTTGACCGAGATGCAGAGCAGATTTTTGCAACTGTCATCGGCAGAGGACTTTGATATTTCATTGCAAGAGGACACAATGTATCGTCGATGCCGTCGCTTGATATGCTTCGATATGGACTCAACGTTAATCACAACCGAGGTTATAGATGAGCTAGCGATGCGTGCGGGCGTGGGTGATAAGGTTAAAGCAATCACCGAAAGCGCGATGAGAGGCGAAATTGACTTCCAAGAGAGTTTCAAGGAGCGTGTGGCATTGCTTGAAGGCCTTGACGAGAGTGTGATGAAAGAAATTGCTGAGAATTTGCCTATAACCGAGGGCGTTGGCCGTATGATGGAAGTGCTGAAGCGTGCAGGATATAAGACGGCAATTCTCTCAGGTGGATTCACTTACTTTGGCCACTATTTGAAGCAGAAGTTTGGATTTGACTATGTATATGCCAACGAGTTGGAAATCGTAAATGGAAAGTTGACCGGTCACTATGTAGGTGATATCGTAGACGGACGCCGCAAAGCAGAGTTGCTGAAGCTGATAGCGCAGGTGGAAAATGTGAATATCGCGCAGACAATAGCAGTGGGCGACGGCGCAAATGACTTGCCAATGTTGGCAACAGCCGGACTGGGAATTGCATTCCATGCAAAACCGAAAGTAAAGCAAACGGCAGAGCAATCAATATCAACAATAGGCCTTGACGGAGTTTTGTATTTCTTGGGCTTTAAAGATTCATATATAAGTAGATAGAAAGGCAGAACAAACGACGCAGAAAATTGTTGATTAAAACATAAGGTAAAAAGCCTCATGCAAGAGAGTTGATTGAAAATGAAAATGTCAGAATCTTGTGTATGAGGCTTTATCGGTATAAAATAAACAAAGTCAATACCCCGAAAAATGGATAAAACAGTGGGCAAAAAGATGATAAAAAGAGTCATGGCAGTGCTGGCGATGCTGGTGGTGACGCTAGAGGTGTGTGCACGTAGCGAATCGCAGTCGGTGGGCTTGGTGCTCAGTGGCGGAGGAGCTAAGGGTATAGCGCATATAGGAGTTATACAGGCTCTTGAGGATAATGATATACCGATAGACTATGTGACGGGGACGTCCATGGGCGCAATAGTAGGTGGCTTGTATGCGGCGGGATATACGCCGGATGAGATGCTTGAGTTGATATTGTCAAGAGATTTTTCATATTGGTCAACGGGGCAAATAGACCCTAACTTGGTGTATTATTTTAATAGGGAGCAGCCGTCACCGACGCTGATATCAATACCGATAGCGACAAATGATTCAACAGCGACATCAATATTGCCACAGAGCGTGATATCGCCGTTGCCTATGAATTTTGCTTTTATGAACTTGTTTGCGCCATATACAGCGCAGTGTGGAGGCAACTTTGACAAGTTGTTTGTGCCATATCGCTGTGTGGCTTCAAATGTAAAGGCTAAGAGCAAGCAGGTGCTTGGGAGCGGAAGCCTCGGGGATGCGATAAGGGCATCAATGACTTTTCCGGTGGTGTTTAATCCGATAAAAATAGACGGCAATGTGATGTATGACGGAGGAATTTATGATAATTTCCCCGTTGATGTGATGAAGTCAACGTTTGCGCCGTCGATAATGATAGGCGTGGATGTGGCTGTGGCATCATCGTCGTCATCAAAGCATGCGCAGTCGACCAATATAGTGACCGATTTGGAAGATTTGATAATACAAAAGAGCGATCATAGCCTTACCGCTGAGGACGGCATAAAAATAAGCATAGACTTGCATGAATTTGGGTTGCTAGACTTTCCAAAAGCGAAGGAGATATATAGAATAGGGTATCTCCATGCGATGGATATGATGGACTCAATAAAGGCGAGGATAGGGCGCAGAGTGCCAAGTGAGACAGTGGAGCTACGCAGGAATGTGTTCAAATCAAAGACACCGTATTTGCGCTTTGATGAGGTCAACGTGGAAGGCGGTGATGAGCACCAAAACGCCTATATAAAATATACATTTAAAGGCGAGGGCTGCGACACGGTGAGCGCTGAAACGGCCCGATATGCATATTACAGAGCGATATCAGGCGGAAGGTTGCAAAACTTGTATCCACAAGCGATATATAATGATTCAACCGACTTGTTCACGCTAAATTTGAAGGCTACGGTCAAAGATAATATGAAGGTTGGCGTGGGCGGATATGTGACGTCATCAACCAATAGCTTTATATTTTTGAGCGGAGGCTATTCCACTTTGGGCTCGAGGATAAAATCAGCAGGAGTGAGCGGCTGGTTGGGCCAAAGTTATTTGGCTGGAAGTGTCACCGGATTGATAACACTACGCACGGCAGTACCGTCGGCAATGAGTATTCAAGCAGTGGCATCGCGACAAAAGTTTTATGAGACAGATTATCTGTTCTATGAAGATAAATTGCCTAATTTTATAGCATCGAATGAGCTGTTTGTTAGGGCAAATTATACAATGGCAGCAGGGCGAAGCGCGAAGGCGGAGATGGGCGTGGGCTATGGTAATTTGTATGACAGCTATTACCGCTCGACGCAGTCACAAGATTGGAGCTTGGGCCGAGATAAGAGCTATTTTCATCTTGGGCAGGTGAGGGCAAGCTATGAGTATTCAACGCTGGATAACTTGTCATTCCCAACGTTTGGTAATTACTATAAGTTAGTGGGAATGGGCGTCTTGGGCAATTATGAGCAGAAAGCCGGAAGCGATGCCTATGATAAAGATAACGGGGATTGCCGTTGGTTGCAAATGGAGTTGACAACGCGCAATTATGTGTCGCTGGCAAGTAAGTGGGGCTTGGGCGTAGAGAGCGATATAATGTTGTCGACGAGAAAGTTGTTGAATAACTATAATGCGACGATAGTTCAAGCGCCGTCATATAATCCTACGCCGTCGACATATAATGCGTTTAATCCCGGATTTAGGGCAAATGCGTTTATCGGCGCGGGAGTAGTACCATTCTGGAAGCCAAATGATAATCTGTCGGTGCGGACTACGTTTAATGTGTTCTTGCCGATGCGCGCTATCAGAGAAATGGGCGATGTATCGCTGTCGGAGCGGAATGTGGAGTATGGAAAGTGGTTTTCCAATCCGAAATTTTTTGGAGAATTGGCGATGGTCTATACGTTGCCATTTGCGTCGTTATCAGCGTATTGCAATTATATGAGTTATCCGGCAAGAAATTGGAATGTCGGGATATCATTCGGGCTGTTTGTACTTGCGCCTAAGTTCTTAAGATAGAGGTGAAAAGAAGAGCAGTTTCGGGGCGAAAATATTTGGAGAGCCGAAGCCGAATGATTAAATTTGTATATCAAAAACAGGAAAATAGATGGAAGCTATAAAAGAGAGGGTTGAACAGCTACGCAATGAGCTCAACCGCCACAATCATAATTATTATGTGCTAAATAGTCCAGAGATATCGGACTATGATTACGATATGCTCATAAAAGAGCTGGAGTCACTCGAGAAGCAATATCCCGAGCTTGATGACCCGTTGTCGCCCACACATAGAGTGGGGAGCGACATCACCAAGGGCTTTGAGCAAGTGGCGCATATCTACCCGATGTTGTCGTTGGGCAATACCTATTCGATAGCCGAAGTTGAGGAATTTGTAAGACGCGTAAAGAGCGGCCTTATGGGTCAAGACTTTGAAATCGTTGCCGAGATGAAATTTGACGGGACAAGTATCTCGTTGATATATGAGCATGGCCGCTTGGTGAGAGCTGTGACTCGCGGAGACGGTGAAAAAGGCGATGACGTGACTGAAAATGTGAAGACTATCAGGGGTATACCATTGGTGCTAAAGGGTAAAGATATTCCTGATAAATTTGAGATAAGAGGCGAAATCTTGTTGCCGTGGAAGGCATTTGAGCGCTTGAATGAGGAGCGTGCATTTAATGAAGAAGCATTGTTTGCCAATCCGCGAAATGCGGCGTCAGGGACGCTGAAGATGCAAAATTCGGCAGAAGTGGCTCGCCGCGGGCTAGATGCATATTTCTATTATTTGCTGGGCGAGAATTTGCCGTGTGATAACCATTATGATAACATGATGGTGGTTAAAAGTTGGGGCTTCAAGGTGAGCGATGCGATGACTAAGCTACTTTCAATAGCTGAGGTTGATAAATATATAAATCACTGGGACGTTGCGCGAAAAGAGTTGCCGGTAGCAACTGACGGGCTCGTGTTTAAGGTGAATTCAATCCAACAGCAATTGAACCTGGGATATACAGCGAAGTCACCGCGATGGGCTATCGCATACAAATTCCAAGCGGAGAGAGCGTTGACAAGATTGCGCTATGTGTCGTTTGAGACAGGTCGTATGGGCATAATCACGCCGGTGGCAAATCTAGAGCCTGTGTTGCTGTCAGGAACGATAGTAAAGCGTGCGTCATTGCACAATGAGGATATAATGAGGACTCTTGATATCCACGATAACGATATGGTTTATGTGGAGAAAGGGGGCGAAATCATACCTAAAATTACGGGAGTAGATGTCAATGCACGCGATATATTCAGCAGTGAGGTTAAGTTTGTCACAAAATGTCCGGCGTGTGGTGCTGAGCTGGTGAGAGCCGAGGGCGAGGCAGCATGGCAGTGCCCGAATAAATGGGGCTGTCAACCGCAGATAACGGGCCGCGTGGAGCACTTCGTTGGTCGTCGCATGATGAACATTGACGGTATAGGCGAGGAGACATCAGAGGTGTTGTTTAAGACCGGCTTGGTGAAGAATATCGCCGATTTGTATGACCTGAAACGCGAGGATTTGATATGCCTTGACCGCTTTGCTGAAAAGAGTGCGGATAGAATATTGACCGGCTTGGAAGAGTCGAAAAAGGTGCCGTTTGAGCGTGTGGTTTATGCGTTGTCTATACCATACGTGGGTGAGACGACAGCAAAGAAAATAGCCAAGACTGCACGTTCGCTTGACAAGCTGATGTCGATGAGTTTTGATGAATTGTGTGAAATAGAGGATGTGGGTCCGCGCATAGCCGACAGCATCATAGAATATTTTGCTGCGCCTGAGAATAAAGAAATTATAGAGCGATTGCGCGCTGCAGGGTTGCAATTTGAGATGCCTGAGGAAAGCAGCGAAGGCCGTTCAGATAAATTGGCCGGCAAGTCAATCGTTATCAGTGGAACGTTTGCGCATCACTCAAGAGATGAGTATAAGGCACTTATAGAGCTTCACGGAGGTAAAAATGTGGGCTCGATATCCAAGAAAACAGATTTTGTTTTTGCGGGCGAAAATATGGGTCCTGCAAAATTGGAAAAAGCGACAAAGCTGGGCATTCCCATCATAGATGAGGATACGTTCTTGGCTATGATTGCTGATTAGAAATAAGCCCGAGGGCGACAGCGCGGCCAATGAGGTCGTTGAAAATGGGAATGGGAGTAGATGGGTCGACAAGGTCGTCGGGCGTCACTACCTTCCCATTTTTCATTGCTACCTTGTCCATATTTTGATGGAGAATGTTGTAGGCAATGTTGAGAATCGGGTCATCGGGAAATTGGCGACCTGCGGCATTGTAGTAGAAATAAAGGAGCGAGAACAGGTATTGGGCAATCCAAGCAATGTGTGGGCCTGAGAAATCATCATCCGGGTCAAGCTTTTGGGCTAAGTTGTCGAGCGCATCAATGGCGTGGATGTAGTTGTGGAGCGTGACGAGAGCAAAATCGGGGCGAAAATCGACTTGCTGAGCGGCAAGAGCGAGGACTGTGATTTCAAACTCAAAGGCATCGCGAAAGAGCTTAACGCGCATAAGTGCGTCAGCGTGATAAGCGGCGAGCGTCAGTAGAACAAATGTTAGTTCGGTGGTGTCTTCGTTGCGGGCGACGGCAGCGCTGAGGTTGTTGTAGATAGTTGCAACTTTTTCGCCGGAAAAGCGAACGTATTCATCAATACAATTGTTAGAAATCAAGTCATCCAATTCGGCTCGGCATTGATTCAAGAAGTCGAGGTATTTAAGCATAGATATAAAATGATAATTAGGATGACAAAATTACGATAATTTTTGTATCTTTGGTGAAAATCTCTTAGATATTGAGCCAAATATAGAAGACGAGAAGAAATCTTAACCTCAAAATACAAGTAAAAATGATTAGATTAAACGTATTTATTCAAGCTGCAGCAGGAAATGCATCAGCAATTGTAGAAGTATCAAAAGAATTGGTAGCGGCATCACTAAAGGATGAAGGTTGCGTTGCTTATGACATATTCACAAGCGCAACACGTGACGACGTGATGATGATATGTGAGACATGGCGAGATGCCGAGGCATTGTCAGCACATGAGGCAACAGCCCATTTCACAACGTTGGTACCAAAATTGCAAACTCTCGGTTCGTTGAAGATTGAGAAGTTTGAATTCTAACGAGATTGACTGTAAATGACAGTCGGGTGGGATGGTGGTGAAAATTTTTTTATAATGCCGATGAAATTTTTTGAGGGTTATTGCGTCTAATATTATGAAACGAGCCTCCGGAAGGAGCAGAGATAAAAAATGTTCATAGGCAAGAAGAAACATACTGCGGAAAAAGAAGCGCTTTTTGATGCTGTTTTGAAAAAGCATAAACAGCTAATCATGAAAGTGTGCTACATGTATGCCACTGATGATGAAATGTTTAAAGATTTGTATCAAGAGGTGGTCATCAATATGTGGCAAGGAATAGAAAAATTCAGAGGGGATGCTCAGACCTCGACGTGGATATATCGAGTTGCCATGAACACGTGTGTTACTTATTTTCGTAAAAATTCCAAGCATGGCGGCACCGTGTCGCTGGAGAATGCTAGTGAAATAGCGAGTGAGGATAGCACGAAGCAGGCCGATTTGCGGGCAATGTATCAGCTGATATCACAATTGACGCCACTGGAGAAGGTCATAATCATGATGTGGCTGGATGAGAATGGATATGATGAAATATCAGCGGCGACAGGATTGAGCCGAGCAAATGTGGCATCAAAGCTACACCGGATAAAGTTGAAATTGATAAAGGAGGGCAATAAATAAAAAACACGGCTATGGAATTGGATGAACTTAAAAAGAATTGGCAATCATTGGAGATAAAAGTAGCCAATGAAGAAGCTGAGAGCGCGAAGTTACTTGATGACTTGCGCAGTAATAGGGCACAAAATATAGTTTACCGATTGATGAGTAAATCGGTGAGATTAGCAGTTGTATGTTTGGTATTCGCAGTGGTTTTTGCAATTTCATCAAGCATAGCCAAGGTGTATGGCGCTTATAGTTATGTGATGAGCGGATATCTGGCAATGTGTGCCGTGACACGCATTTATTTGTATTATAGACTGAAGCACACCGATTATATCATGTTGCCGTTGAAAGAGGCGGTGAAGCAGGCATCATCGCTTGAAATGCTGTTTATCGTAGTGAGAAGGATTAGCTTGATTTTAGGCATACCGGTATTGATAGGGGTATTCACAATGTTGGCAATCTATACCGATGTTGACGAGCGTGTGGCCTTAATATCGTGTGGAATAGCAGGCGCCATAGTGGGAGTGGCAATAGGGCTAAAGATTAAGCGCGGAGAGGAAAAATTGATAAAGGAAATGAGGTCATTGATAGAAGAAGTAAATGAAGAAGTCGATGATAAAAGTTGAGAATCACATAATATAGTCTAATCCATTGCGCTGTTTTTATGCGTTTTGCAAAATGCGTGCATTTGGCGATAATTGTTTGGAAAACTGTTGAAGATGTGCTATTTTTGCAGAATAATAACCCTCCCGAAATTATAATGCGATGAATACTCAACCATACTATCCCGTTGGCATACAAAGTTTTGAAAAATTACGTTCGTTGAATGCTATATACGTAGACAAAACGGCTCTTATCTACAAGTTGGCAAATACTTCAACAGTCGTGTTTTTTAGCCGACCACGCCGTTTTGGTAAAACGTTATTGGCCAGCACTCTTAAGTCTTATTTCGAAGGGCGAAAAGATTTATTTACCGGCCTTGCAATTGAAAAGTTGGAGAAAAATTGGACTAAATATCCGGTGCTCCGATTTGATTTAAGTACGCCCAA
>CAYTFG010000060.1:0-12181 GCA_964436925.1 uncultured Bacteroides sp.
TCCAAAACCGTCTACCGAGCCGGTCGGAGGCTTTTTCAGCACTTTTTTATGCGTTTTGTTTACTCTTCATCGAATATTTAAAACTAATTTTGATGCAAGTTACAGCAAAATACATTAATTTTGCAGTCTGTAGATATATAAATAATAACGACATGGATATTTTTGACACAATCACAGCCGACATTAAAAAGGCTATGCTCGCAAAAGATAAAGTGAGACTAGAGGCTTTGCGTGGCATCAAAAAAGAATTTATTGAAGCAAAAACCGCTAAAGGTAGCGACGGAACTTTGACTAACGAAACTGCTACCAAAGTTTTAGTGAAGATGGCTAAGCAACGCCGTGAAAGTGCGCGTATCTATGAAGAGCAAAATCGCCCTGAACTCGCCGAAACCGAGCTTGCTGAATGTGCGGTTATCGAAGAATATCTCCCTAAACAATTGAGCGACGAGGAATTGACCGCCGAGCTCAAGAAAATCATCGAACAAGTGGGCGCAACTTCTGCCAAGGAAATGGGCAAAGTTATGGGCGTCGCTTCTAAAGCCCTTGCCGGTCGCGCTGAAGGTCGCGCTATCTCTGCTAAAGTTAAAGAACTATTGGCTTAATCCCAGAAATTCATTTTAATTATGCTAACCATACAACAAATTAAGGAAAATCCCGAATACATCATCGAACGTCTTGCTGTTAAGGGATTTGAGGCTAAAGAGGTTATCAATAACATCCTTAACCTCGATGCTCGCCGTCGTGAGCTTCAGCTCAACAACGACAATCAAGCCGCTGAGCTCAACAAACTTGCCGCTACCATCGGCAAATTCATGAAAGAAGGTAAAAAAGATGAAGCTAACGAAGCTAAGGCTAACGTTGCTAAACTCAAAGAGAGCCAAAAGTCTATTGCTGATGACCTCGCTAAGGTGGAGGCTGAAATCCGCAACATTCTTCTTTCTGTTCCTAACATCCCTTGCCCAATGGTTCCGGAAGGCAAGACTGCTGCCGACAACGTCGTTGAAAAAACCGGTGGCAAGATGCCCGAGCTTGGCCCCGACGCTCTCCCCCACTGGGAATTGGCTAAAAAATACAACCTCATCGACTTTGACCTCGGCGTTAAAATCACCGGTGCAGGTTTCCCCGTATATCTAGGCAAAGGCGCCAAACTTCAACGCGCGCTCATTCAATTCTTCCTCGACGAAGCTTCTGCTGCCGGTTACCTCGAAGTGCAACCTCCCTATGTCGTTAATGAAGCTTCAGGTTATGGTACAGGCCAACTTCCCGACAAGGAAGGTCAAATGTATCTCGCCACCGAGGACAACCTCTACCTCATCCCAACAGCTGAAGTCCCTGTAACCAACCTTTACCGCGACGTTATCATCCCCGCCGACAAGCTCCCTATCAAGAACTGCGCTTACTCTGCTTGCTTCCGTCGCGAAGCCGGTAGCTACGGCAAAGACGTGCGTGGTCTTAACCGTCTACACCAATTTGACAAAGTTGAAATCGTGCGCATCGAAAAGCCCGAAAACTCTTACGCTGCACTCGAAGAAATGAAGAATCACGTTCAAGGCTTGCTCGACAAGCTCGGTTTGCCTTGGCACATCCTTCGCCTCTGCGGTGGTGACATGAGCTTCACCTCTGCTATCACTTTCGACTTTGAAGTGTGGTCAGCTGCTCAACAACGTTGGCTCGAAGTTTCTTCAGTTTCTAACTTTGAAACTTACCAAGCTAACCGTCTCAAATGCCGTTACCGTGGTGAAGACAAGAAAACTCAACTCTGCCACACCCTCAACGGCTCGGCTCTTGCACTTCCGCGCATCGTTGCTGCTCTTCTTGAAGACTTCCAAACTCCTGAAGGCATCATCGTTCCTGAATGTCTCAGAAAATACTGCGGATTTGACATCATCGACTAATCCCCAATTAGAACCATTCATAAAAAAACACCGCACTCTTTCAGAGAGAAGCGGTGTTTTTTTGTGCTCTTATATTCAGCAAATGCTAGAATTTCTCAAATTTAAGCCTTATTCCGGCATAAACCATTGCGCCATGCACCGGGCCCCACACCATCGTTGGGTCAAAGCTTGTTGACCATGGTGAAGATGCGTTCACGATAGGATTTTTCTGTTTAAAGCCTGTGAGATTCTCGCCGCCCACATAAATTGAGAAATGGCGGAACCAGCGTGTAATCTGTGCGCTCAGTTGCTCATAAGCATGATATCTCGGCGACCACGACGATGTACCATCGCTCAACGTGTAGGGTGTGGGCATACGGCCACCGCCATTTAGTTGCAGCGTCACGTCAAATTGCCAAATGTCCATCGGAGTCTTGTAAGACAGCGAGAAAAGCCCCTTGTAGCGGTTGGTCAACGCCTTTTCCATCAATTGGCCGTTATACGTCGCCTTCACTTTATTCAAGCGATAAGCCGCCGTGAATGACAATCCTCTCACCACCTCATAGGTCGCATCCACCTGCGCCACATGAGAATAAGAGCGGCCTTGAAGATTGGTAATGCGTATCTCTGACGGATTTGTCTCGTAGTCCACAATTGCTTGGCGGTCAAAATTGGTGTAATAATACTCTGCATTAATGTTCATGTCGCGACCAAACAATTTAAATTCGGCCGAACTGCTGATGCCGTAGTTCCACGCTGCCTCCTGCTGCAAATCGTCAGCCACAAATGCGCGTCCGCTCGCAATCAAGTTATTGTACTCAGCCATTGCGTGAACCGTGCGGTAGCCCTTGCCCGCCGAAGCTCTCACGCTGAACCATTCCACCGGCATATACTTAACGTGCATTCTCGGGGTGACAAACGTGCCATAAACCGAGCTATGGTCAATTCTCACGCCCG
This sequence comes from uncultured Bacteroides sp., assembly GCA_964436925.1. Taxonomy (GTDB): domain Bacteria; phylum Bacteroidota; class Bacteroidia; order Bacteroidales; family Muribaculaceae; genus CAG-873. The sequence continues at coordinate 2,832 of CAYTFG010000060.1, forward strand.
CCATCGCCATGATTTTGTCATCATAGTTAAACGTATATTGGGCATAAGCTCCGGGAGTTGTCTCCTTTTCGCGGCCCGAAGTCAACGCTTGCGACAAATCATGAGTCAAGCGATAACGCTGGTTGTAATAGTCGTGATTCAAGCTCAATCCTGCCGAAAGGCTGTGCATTTCGCCCCAATAATTTTCATACATCAACGATGCATAGAAATTCTTTTGGTCAACGCCATAAAATTTATTGCCATATCCCGCATCGAGGCTGTGAAAACTACCGCTCATCATCAGCGCGATGTTAGAATTTTGGTCCTCATCAAGGAAAAATGCATTCTTGGCAAATGCCTCATATCTCTGCGTTTTCAAGTTGATGCCAAACAATTCTCCGTCCATGGCCACGCTCTCGCCGTTGTGACTATGCGTCGTTTGGCCACTCTCGCGCGTCTCGTCGAGCACTTTCACGCCACCTTGAAAGATATATCTATCGCTGAAATAGCCCCAACGATTTTGCACATTATACTGTCGCACCTTGGGCGTATCCAGGAATCCATCGCCGTTATCGTCGTGATTTCCCCAGTTATTCTCATAATGCAGCAGCAATCCCGTGCTCAACTTGCTATTAAAGTGATAATTAGCATCGGCATTAGCCTCAAAACGCCCGTTTATGTCGCCATAGAGGTTTGCATTTACGCTCTCCACAAACTGCGGCTTGAGATATTCGATATTTATTTGTCCTGTGATTGATTCATAGCCGTTTTTCACCGAAGAGCTACCCTTTGACACCTGAATGCTCTGCATCCACGGGCCCGGCACATAACCCAGCGCATAAGGCGAGGCCGCCCCTCTGAAATTGGGCATATTCTCGGTCAACATCTGCACATAGCTTCCCGACAAGCCCAGCAACTTTATCTGCTTGGCGCCCGTTGCCGCGTCAGAATAGCTCACATCCACCGACGGATTGGTCGTAAAACTCTCGCCGAGGTTGCAACATGCCGCCTTAGTCAGCTCATTGGTTGTGATTTTAGTCTCATTCATTATCCCATGAGACTTTATTTGGCCTTGTTTCTTCTTAACTATCTGAACTTCTTTAAGTTCCATTTCGCGCAAAAGCGCATCAATAGAGTCCTCAGCTTCAGTTGCCGAGGTGGTTTGGGCTACAGCCGGCATTGTCATCATTGCTGCCACGCCCACAATTATTTGCTTGAAAATCATCTATTTGTGTTATTAGTCATTCTTGTGTGTTGGATTAATAATTTTGGTTATTAAATCCGCTGACTAAATCACAAGTACACATTTAAGGTTCAGCAATAGCCGTGGCGGGGCTATCGGCACATGCTCGCGCTCATTGCGAAATGAATGTTTTCCCTCAGTTCCCTCAAGGTCGTGTTGCACATCGGCCAACAGCGTCACGCCATAATCGCCCGGCAACAACGCCTTCACGACTTGACACTCGCTCTTTAACGTCGGCGACAAATGCTCGATGCTATATTCCATGCACGGCGAAGTCTTTTTGCAGCAATTGCCGTCGCAATCGTCATCGCCCATCATCTGCACAATCTGCATCAAGCCCGTGTGCTGGCACTTGACCATAGCAACACCGCCTCCCAAGGTTACAACCATGAGCGACATCATCACTGATAAGATTATTGCTATTGCCTTTTTCATTTGACTGCAAAGATACGCAACATTCGCTAATTAATTCTCAACTATTCAGTTAATTTCACACTTTTCCTCATATAATGACAATCCCGCTAAAGCCCTGAAGCCATAGCGGGATAACCATTAAAAATTAACTAATATGAACTTTTTCTACTTTATTTTACTAGAACTTTGCTGACGCTGTTGCCTTGACGACGAATAAACAAACCGTTTTCAGGATTGTCCACACGGATACCTTGCAAGTTAAAGTATTCAACGGGTGCATTACTATCGGCTGCAATTCCTTCAACACCTGCTGCTTCCTTGGTCAATGTCAATGACTTAAAATTAACTACAGTGTTTGATGTTGCACTATCATCTGCCTTAACATAAGCAGCAGTAATACCTTCATTTTTTTCGCCAAGAATATCATCGCTTACTGTATAAGTTGCAGATGTTGCACCGGCTTTGATATTCCAATATGCAACAGGGTCAGAACCATTATCAAATTGTACAACCAAGCTGATAGGTGTAGCTTCAGCAAATTGAATTTCATAATTTTGCTTGTCACCACCTTTGGTATAAGTTACATTATCACCTGATTCTGTTTGGATTGTTGCTGTACCCCATTGGCCAACAAATATCAATGACGGAGCGAATGGGTCGGCTGCTGAATAACTAATACCCCAGTTAGGCGAGCCCAAAGTAACTTGCTCCTCGGTACCATCTTTTTTAATCAAGAAAACCTTCTTAATTGTGATAACATTATTAGCAGCTTTTGATTGTACTTCAAAAATATCAATAGTGCTAAAGTTGCTATTAAAGTCATTTGTGATAGAAGTTGCGGTGGCTGAAATGTCATTGTACTGAGAAATTTTATCATCACCTGAGCCTTCTTCAATCTTGATTTGCCAGCCATCAGCTGTTGCATCAGCATATTCCACACGATAGCCTTTATAGTCAGCTGTTGAGATTTTGGTAGCGAGCTTAAATTCGCCCCAACCACTTGTTGCTGTCATTTTGACGTCTACCAATGGTAAGTTGGTGTTCCATCCACCTGCGAGTTGCAAGCGGTCTGCGTTTGCATTGAATGCTACTGCTGCGATTGCAGCCAAAGAGAGTAATTTTTTAATCATAATGTTTTAGTTTAAAGTTAATAAATAGGGTTTTATATATTTCATTTATGTTTCTTAGGTGTTTCTTCGCCCCACAAATAGCTCGGTTTATAGCCGCCGTAGTCCACGACTATCTTCTCAAAAACTATTCCCGGGTCCAGCGGAGTGAGGCTCAAGGTAACCTCGCCGCCGGTTGTATTCATTTCCACGACACTTTCCACTACGCGTCGAGCTACCGTGGGATAGAATACGCTATATATATTTTCGGGCGCTTCATTTAGGTTGGCATTAAAGTTAACCTCGGCCTTATCGCCTCCGGTGATTTCCACTTGATAGCGGTGACCGTCCTTGTTTTTAAATGCCAAGGTTGACTTGACCACAACATGAACCTTCACTTTGCTCACGTCGTCGGGCAATTGCAAACGATAATTCAGTTTCGCTCCGTTGACATCGGTATCATAAGGCATCACGGCAATTCCGCTCAACGTGCGACCAAGGTATGGGATTACTGTCCACCCTTCACCTTCGGCGCTGTAATAATGCTCGGCCTCCATAGCCACGCATCCTGCACCTTCCTCAGGCACAAAGGTGAATCCGCCCTTCTCGCCGGCCTCGATGCGATAGACTTCGGGCATCTTGTCGGCAGGGAAATTGTCGTTCCACTCGGTGTAACCTATATGTTTTTGCGTCATCATGCCGTTCCATTTACCTCCGGCGATAACGTGATTATAGTCATTCTGCAGCTCGGCATCACGATTAAACGCGCGCTCCACTCTGTCGGCCCATTCGTTGGCTCCGGCATCGCCTTGAGCATACAGATAATGATTCATCGCTTGAGAATAATACATATCATACAAGTTTGCCATCGCCTGCACAGGATAGAGTATCAACTCCTTGTAAGCATCGCGATGCGCATCATCAACGGTCAGATACTGGCGTAATGCGTCAGCTTCGAGTGATTTGTACTCATCAGCCACACGGCGCCATTCGCCCGTTTGTAACGAATAGGTATCTTTGTCAAGCATTTCGGCAGTCACTCTGCCATTATATTTACAATAAAGGTTTAAGATTCTTGCTGCTTCAGCGGCTTGCGACGCCCCAAATTGTTGCGCGCAGAAGTCGCGGGTGTGATTCAACACATTGTCAGCGCTGAATCGTGTGGGATTCCATGCCATATCCAAGAACAGCGTGATGGGATATTCCATGGGCTTGAGGTCGCCAACATTCAATATCCACATACGGTCCACGCCATAGCTATAGGTCAGTTGTAACTGCTCATACATATTTTGAATTGGCGTCATGTTCATCCACTTGGAATTGCGGGGGGCGCCCACATAGTCCACATGATAATACATCCCCCACCCTCCCGGATGACGGCGCTCTTGTGCATCGGGCAGACGTCTCACATTGCCCCAATTGTCATCACACAACAGCAGGATGACGTCATCGGGAGCCTTCAGCCCTTTGTCGTAGTAGTCGAGCACTTCTTTATAAAGTGCCCACACTTGCGGAGTCTTTGCCGGTGACTTGTGAGTCACTTGCTTTATAATTTCGCGTTGATTCTTAATCACATTTTGGAGTAACTTAACGTCGGCCTCGGCGCTCATTGCTTCGTCGCCGTCGCCTCGCATACCTATTGTGATTACGTCCTCGGTATTTTTGGCTCGCTCAATACCTTCAGTAAAGAATTTATCAAGTGAAGCCTTATTTTTTGCATAGTTCCAAGCGCCGTATTCGCCGCGATGACGCGCATATTCCTGGTGATTCCTCGCCATTGGTTCATGGTGGGATGTGCCCATTATCACGCCCATTTCATCCGCGGTCTTGCTGTTGAGCTCATCATCGGCATAGAATGCCCAGCTCCACATTGCCGGCCACATAAAATTGCCTCTCAAGCGGAGTATCAGCTCAAATACTCGCGCATAAAATCTATGGTCGCCATAGTTGGTGCCATAGGTATTTTTCACCCACGATGTCAAGCAGGGAGCCTCATCATTGAGAAATATACCGCGATATTTTACCGCCGGCTCGCCATTGGTGTATTGACCTTGTTTTATCCACAAGTTGTCTTTATGTTCTACCGGAACGTCGGCCCAGTCATACCACGGCGACACGCCCAACTGCTCTGACAGCTCGTAGATGCCATAAACTGCGCCTCGACGGTCACTACCAATTATGGTAATATCACCGCCGTCAGCGACCTGCATCAGGTAAGTTTCTTGCTTCCCGGCTATCTTGCTGACGTCAATCTTGGATTTCTTGACCCACGCGCTCTCCACCGTGCCCACTTTAATCAGTGCGCCGTCGGCACTCGACACCACTTCGGCACCGCTGCCACACACGCGTCCAAAGTCCTTTGACAGATTCTCGGCAGCAATTTTCACCGCCGTATTTTCTTTATCATCAACAACGACCTTCACCGACGGTTTCCCATCAGCAATCAGCGACACAAATCCCTCGGCCTTGCTGTCGGAAGTTATGCCTTTATTATCCATGGCCGACATTGCCAATGGAGTCATCAATAATATGGAAATTATTAGTTTTTTCATCGTCTTTAAGGAATGGGAGGCTTTTTATGGTCTTCGATTTCTTCACAAACAAAGATATACAACCTCTCGATTCCGTGCAATAGAAAAATGATACTATTTTATTTATTTATTGTACTTATATTTATCAAATAGGGGTTAACCACGCCTTCGACGTCAATTTTGACTTTTATTGCCCCGGCATTGCGTGTTGAACGCACAACCACAAGAGCCTCGCCAAAGTAGGTTTTTATCGCATTTCCGCCAAAGGGCTCATCTCGGCGCAACTCGCCGCTATCCACTGCCAGCAGCTCGCCTTCGCCCTCGACTGTCACTGTGATTTTGCGGTCGTCGGTCGAAACCTTATTGCCGTTTTCGTCCTCCAACGTCACGCTGATGTGGCTCACATCTTGCCCGTCGGCCTTTAGTGTCTCCCTATCGGCGACAATCTGTGCCGATGCCGTTTTCCCGCTGGTCACCAACTTATAGCGTGCGACCTCAACACCGTCATTATACCCTATCGCCTCAATCGTGCCCGCTGAGTAAGGTACATTCCACAATATCGTATTATTTGGAAAATCGGCAGTCGCATTGCGTCCCATCAGCTTATCGTTGACCTTCAATTCCACCTCTTGGCAATTGGTCACCGTGTTAACCTGCATGATTAAGCCGTCATAGTTCCACGGATAGGTCCAATGTTCTGCCATTTTTGGCGCTTGCCACAAGTCGCGGCCATGCTCCACATTCAGCGAATTGTCAAGCACGGCGATGCGCACCATCGGCTCGTCTTTCCACATTGCTCGATGATAAGCTGCGCGCGCTTTCTCGTGCATACAGATATCAAAAAGTCCGTTAGGCCATCCCTTGCCGGGCCATCCTGCCTCGCCAAGGTAATCTACGCCTGACCATATAAATCCTCCGGCAAAAAATTCATTATCTTTCACCAAATTCCACGGATTTACCGTCGAATAGGCTCTTATGTTGCCCTCCTCACCGCTATAATACGGCAATTCTTCCGATATCAAGAAGCACTGCTTGGGGTTGTTGCGATGGTCGGTAATTGCTCGCGCCTCGAGATAATTGTAGCCGCTCACGTCAACCACCGCCGAGAATTTGCCTTGGTGATTATTTTGCGCCGCAAGTGTCACGGGTCGTGTTGGCTCAAGCTTATGCACAAAGTCCTGAAGCATACGTGCTCGCTCCACGCCCTCATCATCGCTGTTCCATGCCTCTTGAAGCTCATTCCCGATAGACCACAAGATAATTGATGGATGGTTGCGGTCGCGCAATATCATGTCACTCATGTCGCTTCGCCACCATTCATCAAAATATTTCTCATAATACCCCGACTTCCACTTGTCAAAGGCCTCATCTATCACCACAAAGCCCATGCGGTCACACATATCCAAGACCTCGGGTGACGGTTGATTGTGGGCCATTCGCAGTGCATTGCATCCAAACTCTTTCAATATCTCCAGTCGGCGCTCATACACTCTATCGGGAACGGCTACGCCCATGCTTCCCGCATCCTGATGCAAGCACAAGCCCTTTAATTTCACGTGTTTACCGTTCAGCCAAAAGCCCGTTTGCGCATCAAAGCGATATTCTCTCACGCCAAACGCCGTTTCAGTCTTGTCAACGACCTTGCTCCCGTCCTTAACCTCGGTAACCATCGTATAAAGCGTGGGACTATCAATATCCCACAGCTTCACATTCTTTATTGTCATCACCTGCGCCACCTTTGCGGTATCAGCGCCGGCCACTGCTTGTTTTGCTCTATTTTGAGCTATTTCTCGGCCCGTCGGGTCGATTATACGTTGAATGATTGTTAGATTCTCCTCGCGCGACGTCGCGTTGACTACTGTTGTCTCCACGTTCACCGTCGAGCTCTCTGTTGATACTTGTGGTGTGGTTATATATGTGCCATAAGTGGCTACGTGCACCTTGTCGCGAACCTCCAGCCATGCGTGCCTATAAATTCCGGCTCCCGCATACCACCGCGGACGTCCGCCCGTCGTGTTGACTCTCACGGCCAATTCATTATCCCCCGTTTTATTCAGATAAGGTGTCATGTCATACTCGATGCTGCAAAATCCATACGGACGATAGCCCAGATGATGCCCGTTGACCCACACGTCGCTCTGCATAAATATGCCGTCAAAATGGATTGCTACCATCTTGTCACGCGCTTCGGCAGGCAACTTGAAGCTCTTGCGATACCATCCTATGCCCTCGGGCAGATATGCCGCATGGCCGCCGATATTGAAATCAAACGTCTCCTTGATATTCCAGTCATGGGGCAATCTCACATCCTGCCAGCCTCGTGTATCAACCACCGCCTGAGAATAACTGCTGTCATCAGCCTCAACAAACTTCCAATCGAAGTCAAAATTGACATGCTGACGCCCATAAACACTACCCGCAGCCATCATGGCTACGAGCAACATCACTAGTCTTTGTTTCATTTCAATTCTTTTCATCTTTGACACAATTTTATTCTGATTTTAAAAAATAGGGTACACTCTAATGTTGCTTAAAGCGTACCCTATATTGTCATTGTTTTACAGATGTGTGTAATTCAATAGTGCTGAGATTGTATTCAGCATTTTTTGGATTATTTGTATAGATTCTTCCAATCCTCACCCTTGAAGGTTGAGCTGATATCGAATCCTGCAAGTGCGTCACACACTCCCTTGTAAGCGTGTTTACGTCCGTAGTTTGCATCAAAAATGTTTGGAGTATCACCGTTCAACCAATACAAGTGTTCCTTCGCATTATCTGAAAGTGTCCACAATGTAATTGCTGATTGTTGTGATTCAGGAACATTTTCAAAGTATGATTCGATAATCATTTGATATACTTCTGCTTGGGTGGCTGCTTGTTCGGTTGATGGAGTTGATGTGCCAAGAGATACATCAAGTTCGGTGATACGAACCAACTTACCTGTTGCTGCCATGGTCTTGAACATTGCATCTACCTCTGCCTTAGTGATGCTTGATGATACGTGCATTTGTGTGCCGATACCGTCAACATGACCACCATTATTGTCAATGTAGTTTACAAAGTCAATCAAAGCACTCAACTTTGATGGGCTAGTTTCGAGGTTGTAATCGTTGACAAACAACTTAATATTGTCATTTGCTGCATACTTTCTTGCATATTGGAAGGCCTTAACTGCATAATCCTTACCTAGGTAATAGCCCCAATACCAGTGTTGATTACCGGTGCCGTTTGCCCAGTTCAAGGTCAAGCCTTCTTCTTCGCTTTCTACAGGTGCTTTATCTGCTACACCGTCATCATCTGTTCCGCCGAATACGCCGTCAATACCTCTCCAGCCTCCGCCGTCCGAGATTGGCTCGTTGATTACATCCCATGCATCTACACGGTCGCCAACATGTTCCATCATGCCCTTAATCCATGATTCCATTGCGCCAAGCAATGCTTCCTTCTTCTCGGCTGCACTCTTTAGCTCGTAGGTTATGGTTGTTGCACGATGCTTTACACCACGTTTTCTTGGTGCTGCAGCTGCGCCTGATTGATCTTTCTTGACACCAAACTTGATGTTATCAAGATAGTATGTTGCGCCAACTGCTCCAAAGTTAAAGATGATACGATTTGCATCTTCTGGTGTGGGTTGGAATTCATATTCATAGTCTGCCCAATCGGTACCGACACTGAATGTATTGTATCCACCTTGACTACTGTAGGTGGTTGCGTTCTGATATTGGAATTGCAATTGTCCTGCTGCAGAGCTTGACTTAGCGCTAAATGCTATTACATAAATCTTGCTCTTGTCGAGAGGTTCATCAAAGGTATATGCAAATTGTGCATCCCATGCATTACCGTCGCCAACATTTTGCAATACTGCGCCCTTGCTATTATCTGCTCCGGCTCCGTCTACTACTTCAACGCTCTTCTTGCCGCTGCCCCATGAGCCCCAGCCACCGGTTGTGCCGCCTTCAAAGTCTGATGAATCACCTGTCAAGACGTTATCCATGCTATCTTCGATTTTCTCTCCAAATTCGATATCGTCAATCCAGTATGTACCGTCAACCTCACCAAAGTTCAAGATGATACGGT
>CAYTFG010000061.1:0-12153 GCA_964436925.1 uncultured Bacteroides sp.
TTAGTGGAGGGGGAGGGTCATGAAGAGGTCGCAGCGGGAGTAGGCGGCGTGGTAGTTTTCGACGGGTTTGAAGCCTAGGCGTCGGTAGAGGTGTATGGAGGCGACAAGGCGGGTGTTTGCCTCGAGGAATATTTCTTTGGCGCCTATTGATTTGGCATAGTTAACGAGTGCTGAGCCTAGTTTGAATCCGAGGCCGAGGCCTTGAGCGGCGGGGTCAACAGCCATTTTGGCGAGCTCGTATGTATCGTTTTGAGGATGATGGATGAGAGCGCAACAGCCGAGGATATTGTTTTGATATCGTGCGAAAAAGATTTGCCCGCCATTATCGATAATGGCGGCTTTAGGATTGTCAAAAATGATGCGGTCACATTCTTCAATTTTGAAGTATCGTTCAATCCATTGTCGGTTAAGTCTGATGAAATCGTCGGCGTAAAGCGGATTCCAAGTTGTTATTTCAAATCCGTTGTTCATGATAATGGTAATATGTTGTAAGAATAGTATTTAAACGGGTTGTAAAATTACAGAGAAAGATTTAATAATGCAATAGTGGGAGCAAATAAATAGATAAAATCATATAATAAAAAAGTGAATAAAAAAGATTGATTATATTTTTAAATTAGTATCTTTACGCAATAAAAACCTACAAATCCTTAACTCATGAGATTAATCTATACCACAATTATAGTTTTGCTAACGTTGATAGATGTGTCGGGGGCTACATTGTCACCGAGGTTGCGCAATCACATCCACACACAATCAAGTCAAAGGCGTGTGATAGTGGGAATGGGCGAAACATATACGCCAATAATCGTAAAAATAGATAATGAGGAGGCTGTGAATAAGATAGCCGAAATGGGAGGTGTAATATTGCACCGACGCGACGAGTTGTTGCTGACGTGCATACCTGACAGCAAGGTTGATTCGTTGGCCGGGATAAAGCAGTTGCAGCGGGCTGAAATGACGGGAGTAATCTCACCGACGATGGATAATGCGCGACCGTTTGGCAACGTTGACAAGGTTTTTTCGATGACAAAATATACCGGTGACGGGGTGTTGGTTGGGTTCAGCGACATAGGTTTTGACCCAAATAATCCTGAATTTATAGATGCACAAGATGGTAAGTCACGAGTAAAGAGTGTGATAGCTTACAACGAGTTTTCAGCGGAAAGGAAGTCTGCAACAACCGCTGATGAGATAGCGAGCTGGACCAGCGATAACTATGGGCAATGGCATGCTACACACGTTGGAGGCATAATGGCAGGAGGCTATAAGGGCAATAATTACTATGGAGTAGCCACGGGAGCGAACATATTGGCAACGACGAGCGAGTTGAGCGATGTGGGAATACTTAGCGGCATTGAAGAGATGATAGAGTATGCCAAGCAGGAGAAGAAGCCGTTAGCGATAAATCTGTCATTGGGTTCATATACGGGGCCACATGATGGCACGGATTTATTTTGCCAATATCTCGACAGATGTGGCAAAGAAGCGATAGTGTGTATTTCGGCAGGTAATGAGGCAAACGGTGAAGGTTCGCAAACGTTTGATTACACCGAAGATGACCAGGAGCATAAAACACTAATACAAAGTCGCATAGGCTATGACGGGATGAAAATTTACGGTGATTGCGACTGGTGGAGCGCGGATAGCAGGCCGATGGATGTGCAAATAGGAATCTACGATATGTTGACAAGAGAAAGCATTTACAGCTCGCCATGGATAGGTCAAAATGCAGGATTGAGTTCATGGTCAATAGCATCAAGCGAATTGAAGAATGCCAAAAGCGCAGAAGCGAGCCATAATGAGACTTTTGACGCATGTTTTAGCGGCGGAATTAGTGTCAGTACAGAATTGAACGAAGAGAACAACAGGTATAACATCTTGGTTAGCTATAATTTAAGCTCATTGGTTTATTATCCGGACAAAAAGTTTTCACGTTACTACATTTCGATAGCTGTGAGAGCTAAAAAGGGGGTCCATGTTAACGGATATACCGACCAAGAGACATCATTTTTTACAGGAGCCGGAAGTGCCTATTGCTACGGCAATGGCGAGCAATCGGTGAGCAGTATAGCTTGTGGAAAAAATGTAATTGTCATAGGGGCATCCAACTCGCGCAATAGTGTAAATCTAGTAGACGGAACGACCAAGAAATGGAGTTTTGACACCTCAAATGTAGCGTCATTTTCAGGATACGGCACACTGATAGACGGTAGAAAATTGCCACATATATCGGCGCCGGGAAATTATATTGTATCGTCAATCAGTTCGTACTACAACGAAAACAAAGCAGAAACTTATGCGGTTGACAAGCAAGAATATAACGGGCGGACATATTATTGGGGAGCACATTGCGGGACATCAATGGCATGCCCATACGCGACAGGTGTCGTGGCACTGTGGCTTCAGGCCAACCCTACCCTAACGATTGAGGATGTGAGAAAAATAGCACAAGCGACAGCAATTACGTCATACGATGATATAACTGACAGCCGATGGGGCGCAGGAGAAATTGACGCATACGCGGGACTGACGATGGCGAGCGATATGGCCGGTGTAGACAACGTCACAGCGAACGATAACGGCGTATCAATCAAGGTAATAAATAAAACGATAGCAATAGAATCGAGCGATAAAGACTATACTGCTACAATTTATAGCACCAACGGAGGAGTGATGAAAATCAGCAATGAATCAGTGATAGATTGCAGTAATCTCGCCAAGGGTATTTACTTGTTGATAATCGAACGAGAAAACAAGGCACGGCAAGTGGTGAAAATAGCGCTGTGAGACTAGAGTCAAACAGATTTTGAAAATCCAACAATTTAGGCTAAATTTGTAATATAAATAAGAAACTCGTTATCACAAATGAAAAATCTCATCACTCGTTCACTTACAGGGATACTTTATATAGCAGTAATCATAGGTGGAATCACATTACCACATCCGGCTATGTGGGTGTTAATGGCGCTATTGGTAGTACTAGCAATACCGGAGTATCACACTATGTTTTCAAACTTGGGCATACCCAAATCAAATGCAGTAATTGCGATGGATATAATTGCAGGATTGGCAATGATATCACTACCAATGTTTTTGTTGCAAGACAAGCCAATGGTGGGGATATTATTTGGTATATTCCTGATATACTTGCTGGCCCGCATAGTTGTATCACTCTATATCAGTGACATGAAATTGTCATTGAAGAGCATAGCAACATCGTTTACATCACTGGTTTACATTTCACTGCCGTTGACAATCATGGGACTAATCTATGTGTTTCCTTGCGGGTCATGGATATTACTAGGAATGTTTATCATGATATGGAGCAATGACACAGGCGCGTATATCGTTGGAAGCCAAATAGGTAAAAAGCGATTGTTTGAACGACTATCGCCCAAGAAATCATGGGAAGGATTTTGGGGCGGCATGGCGTTCACCGTTGTAGCTTCAATAATTTACTTCTTGGTAGTAGAATCAGAATTACCTAACATGTCAATCTTGAAGATGGCAATACTAGGTGTCACCGTCAGCGTGTTTGCGACATGGGGCGACTTGTTTGAGTCAATGATAAAACGAGCTGTTGGCGTAAAAGATTCAGGTAATTTGTTACCCGGCCACGGAGGCATCTTGGACCGCATAGACTCCTTGTTGGCAGTAGCACCGGCAGTAGCATTGTATCTCACAATTCTCAATCTATAGAATAAAGGATATGTCAATAAAAGTAATCGATAATTATGATTTGAGTGGGCACAACACTTTTGGGTTCAAGGTGTCGTGCGCGCAATTTATTGATTATAACGAAGCTGAGGAATTGCCACAAATATTCCAACAGCAAATAAACGGGAAGAAGTACCTGCACATAGGTGGCGGAAGCAACTTGTTGTTTACCAAGGACTATGACGGAGTAGTGCTTCACTCATCAATAAAAAGTATTGAAACGATAAGCGAAGATGCCAACAATGTTACATTGAAAGTTGGAGCAGGCGTAACGCTGGATGACTTAATTGAGCAGGTGAGTGAACGCGGACTGTGGGGCATAGAAAACTTGTCGGATATCCCCGGCGAAATGGGCGCAGCTGCAGTACAAAATGTAGGGGCTTATGGAGTTGAGATAAAAGACGTGGTAATGGAAGTGAGTTGTTATGATACCATTGACAAGCAATTCAAGACGATACAAGCGAGTGAATGTGGCTACGGCTATCGTCAATCACTATTTAAACAAGCCGACATCAAGGGGCGTTATATCATAACACACGTAACAATCAAATTAAGCAAGAAAGCTTGTCCAAAGGTAGAATATGGCAACATAGCCAAGCATCTGCCAGAAGATGGGAAAATAGAGTCGCCCAAGGAATTGCGCGATATCATTATAAAAATACGCCGAGAGAAGTTGCCCATACCGTCAGAAACGGGAAGTGCGGGCAGTTTTTTCAAGAATCCGGTCATCAGCGCAGAAGCGTTTGAGGCATTAACAGCGATAGCATCAAGTGAAGTGCCCCATTATATCACCGAAACGGGCTACAAAGTACCGGCGGCCTGGTTGATAGACCAATGTGGATGGAAAGGCAAAACGCTGGGAAATGCAGGAGTGTGGCACAAACAGCCGTTGGTGCTGGTTAATGCGACAGGGAATGCACGACCGGAGGAAATAATAAATTTAGAGAATCAAATCATCGCTTCGGTCAAAGAACGTTTTGAAGTGACGCTGGAGCCCGAAGTAGAGCATGTTTAAAACATATAACGAGAACATCAAGTATGAATAATGAATTTGTAATAGAAGGCGGCTACAAGCTCAGCGGAAGCATAGAGCCCAAAGGAGCTAAGAATGAGGCATTGCAAGTAATCAGTGCAACCCTTCTGACCGATGAACTAGTTACGCTAAACAATGTTCCCGAAATCCTTGATATACACAACCTCATAAACTTGCTAAAAGGGCTTGGGGTAAAAGTAGAGCATCCCGAACACGGGAAATATACGTTCCAGGCCGATGATATAAACACCGACTACCTCAACAGCGATGAATTTATAAAGAAATGCGCATCACTGAGAGGTTCAGTGTTGATAGTGGGTCCATTGTTGGCGCGCATGGGTAATTCGTACTTTGCAAAGCCCGGAGGCGACAAGATAGGCCGTCGCAAAATCGACACGCACATACGCGGAATGGTAGAACTTGGCGCCGAGCTGGAATATGATGAACATAAATGTGCATACCACTTGACTATTCCCGAGGGTAAAAACCTCAAGGGTTGCTATATGCTGCTAGACGAGGCCTCAGTGACCGGAACAGCAAACATAATCATGTCAGCCACTCATGCCGAGGGCACTACGACAATATACAATGCTGCGTGCGAGCCATACGTTCAGCAATTGTGCAAAATGTTGATATCAATGGGCGCAAAAATTGAAGGGTTGGGGTCAAACTTGTTACATATAACAGGCTGTGACCGGTTGAAAGGCACAACTCACACCATTTTGCCCGATATGATTGAGATTGGCAGCTTCATTGGAATGGCAGCATTGACACAGAGCCCGTTGACAATCAAGAATGTGTCACTGGAAAACTTGGGATTGATTCCGGCAAGTTTCCAACGCCTTGGCATTGAGCTATATACTCAAAATGATGATATTATCATACCCGAGCAAGACAGTTATGTCATAGAGACAGCGCTTGACGGCTCAATATTGACAGTGGCCGATGCGCCATGGCCGGGATTGTCACCTGACCTAATCAGCGTGATGCTTGTGGTTGCGACACAATGTCGCGGGAGCGTGTTGATACATCAAAAGATGTTTGAGAGCCGCTTGTTCTTTGTGGACCACTTGATAGATATGGGAGCGCAGATAATGTTGTGTGACCCACACCGCGCGGTTGTAATAGGCCTGGATCATCGTTTCCCGTTGAAGGCAAATAAGATGGTGTCACCGGATATACGTGCCGGAATTGCGATGTTGCTGGCAGCAATGTCGGCCAAAGGCACCAGCGTGATTGGGAACATCAACCAGATAGACCGAGGATATGAAAATATAGACCAACGTCTGAATGCAATTGGAGCACATATCATCAGAAGATAAGTGAAACGATTTATTACACAATAAATTAGCTATTTTGATAAAACTTTTCTACCTTTGCGAGTCAATAACCATTAAAATATAGTAAGAATAAAATATGAGCGAAGAATATATCAATTTTGATAAAGAGCCCGAAGATGACGGGAAGAAACGCAAGATGCTCTACATCGTAGGTGGTGTGCTGGGCGTAATACTCATAGGATTGGTAATTTTTGCAATCACAGCAATCAGCGACAAGAGCGAAGCAGAACGCATTGCCGAAGAAAAGCAGACAGAAATTGAGCAATTACAGCTTGAAAATGAGCAAATTAAGTTACAAAATGAATATGATGCACTCAACAGCGAATTTAGCGACATCGAGAATCGTCAAATAGCAATAAAGGATGACTCAGTGACACGCGCATTAAATGAAAAATATAATGCAGCAAAGCTGAAAGTTGAGAAATTAATTCAAGAACTTAACAGCGAGAAAGCTAAGAGCGCTAAGCAAATTAAAGATTTGAAGAGCGAAATCGAAACGCTAAAGGGCATTCTTCGCCACTATGTTGAAGAAATCGACCGACTAAATAAAGAGAACGCCGAACTTCGCACAGAAAATGCCGAAATAAAGAGCGAAAATGAGCAGCTAAACAACCGAGTTCAAGAGACTTCACGACGCAATGAGGTGCTCAGCGAACGTATGACATTGGCCGAAAAGCTCAACGTCACGGGAGTATCACTCACCGCACTAAATTCCAAGGGCAAGAACGAGAAGAAGATTGCCAAAGCCAAGCAATTGATGGTAACATTTACCATTCCACAAAACAATTCAACACCCGTGGGAGAAAAGACCATCTATATGCGCTTGATATCACCGTCGGGCAATTTGCTGGGCAATGGCGGAACATTCAAGTTTGAAGGCGGCAGCGTACCATATAGCGCACGCAAGATAGTGGAATATGCCGGTGAAGAAATCAGCGGAATAACTATCTATTGGGACGTAAACACCGCAATTGAAGCCGGAGAATACACGGTAGAATTGTTTGCCGACAATTACCGTTTGGCATCTCGTCGCTTCACAATGAAGTAGAAAAAACATTGAATAGCGTCTTGTATCTCTTATTTTTTACATGAGCGGAGATATAAGGCGCTATCACTCCTCAAATAAAAAAACACAGCATAACCATGGATACGCTATCAGAAATCTGGAACAGTTTCATCTCAGCAATAAATGCCACAGAAATCAATACAGTTGGGTCAATTTATAAGCTCATACTCAGCATGATACTAGGTGGAGCGGTGGGATATGAACGAAAACGCAAGGGGCAAACCGCCGGAGTGAGAACGTTTGCGCTAATCAGTATGGGCGCGTCACTAGCGATGCTATTGTCAGTATATGTTCCGCAGGTCTATTTAGGGCTTAAGAACGGGGACCCAAGCCGAATTGCAGCGCAGGTGGTTTCAGGTATAGGTTTTCTTGGCGCGGGCGCCATCATCCAGATGAAGGGCTCGGTGAGAGGACTAACGACGGCAGCAAGTATATGGATGGTTGCTGCGATAGGCATGAGCGTGGGGATGGGCCTGTACACCGTATCAATAATAGCGACACTGCTCATATTGTTTATCTTGGCACAATTGGAAAAGATTGAGCATCATTTCTCAATAGGTTCAGGAGCCAGGACAATCAGAATAAACGTAACGGGAATCGTTTCAGATGTAAACAGCTATAAAGATTGCCTGAAGCGGAATCACATAATACTGGTGAATATGCTGATAGATTATAACTACGAAAAAGAATTGACGTGTATCAACTTTGTGGTGCTGGCACGCGAAACAGTAGATTTTATCAAAGTATTTGACGAAATAAGGAACATCCACCCAACAACATCATTGACACTTTCAAACCAACTTAACGGATAACCCAACAAAATGAATATCGAAGGCTTAATAACAGACTTGGCATTTATATTGCTACTAGCGGCAATAGTCACCGTGCTTTTTAAATGGATAAAGCAACCGGTGGTATTGGGCTATATCGTTGCCGGATTTTTGGCAAGTCCCCACTTTGAATACCTTCCATCGGTAGCCGACGAGGGTAATATCGAGTTTTGGGCGCAATTGGGAATAGTAGTTTTATTGTTTTCGCTAGGTCTGGAATTTAGCTTCAAGAAGTTGATGAATGTGGGAGGCTCGGCAGTTGTCACGGCGTTGATAATCGTTGTGGGGATGATGTTTTCGGGCTACGCGATAGGCCACTTGCTGGGATTCAGCAATATAAACAGTATCTTCTTGGGCGGAATGCTTTCGATGTCGTCAACGACAATCATCATTAAGGCGCTGACCGACTTGAATTTAAGGCAAAAGAAATTTGCCTCGATGGTGTTTGCAGTGTTGATTGTTGAAGACTTGTTTGCAGTGTTGATGATGGTTATATTGTCATCAATCGCGCTGAATAACAGCGTGGAAGGGTCGGAGATGCTGTACAGTATCTGTAAGTTACTGTTTTTCTTGATAATATGGTTTTGTGTGGGAGTGTATGTCATCCCTACCCTACTCAATATGTGCCGACGTTACCTCAACAGCGAGACACTGCTAATTGTGTCAATGGGGTTGTGCCTTGGAATGGCAATATTCTCGGTAAATTGCGGATTTTCATTGGCGTTGGGCGCATTTGTGATGGGCTCAATTTTGGCCGGAACGAGCTATGCCGAGCGAATTGAACACGTTGTAACTCCGATTAAAGACTTGTTTGGCTCGGTATTCTTTATCTCGGTAGGCATGATGGTTCAGCCGACGATAATAGCAGAATATTGGTCACCGATATTGATACTGTCGGTAGTAGTTGTAGTGGGCATGATAATATTCGGCACATTCGGAATGTTGGTGACAGGCCAAACGCTGAAAGTGGCCATGGAATCAGGTTTTTCACTCACACAAATAGGTGAATTTTCGTTCATCATCGCATCATTGGGTATGAGCTTGGGCGTATTGGAACCAACGATTTATCCAATCGTCGTGGCAGTGTCAGTGATAACAACATTCTTCACGCCGTATTTCATCAAGCTATCAGGGCCGGCATATAATTTTGTGGAACGAATATTGCCACAACGACTAAGATTTCTCATTGACCGTTATGGCAACGAAGCGAACACCGAGTCGGCAGCAGGTTCGCCATGGAGAAAAGTATTGAAATTATATTTATGGCGCACAATACTTTATTCAATCATCTTGATAGCGATAACCATTGTGTCACATAAATACCTGATGCCGTGGCTGGACAACATAATTCCAGCGTGGAGCCATCTAGCTACAACCGGCATTACCATCGCCGTCATGTCACCGTTCTTGCTGGCACTGATGCAACCGGGAGCTAAAAAGCGCCAACGTGATGACAACAAAATCAGCGTGCCCCATGTGGTCATGTCAATATTCTGCATCATCATCGCATTATTGTTTGTGGTTCATGTGTTGACATGGGCTTATTCATTGACAGCAGGTGTGCTCGTGGGCATGGCGATAATCATACTGATAATCCTAGTATTCTCACGCCGAGTGCGCCAACAAATGAATCAAATAGAGAAAAAATTCATGGCCAACCTCAACGAACGCGAGTTGCGCAAGAGCGGCAAGAAAAATGTAGTGGTGAGCGACTTGCACTTAGCGTACATGAGCGTAGGCTACGGTTGTCCGTTTGTGGGCGAGCGATTGAAAAATGCGGGATTGCGCGCACAATATGGTGTGAACATCGTCAGCATTCAGCGCGGTGGTGACGTCATTCCCGTGCCCGACGGAGACCGACGCATATTCCCGGGCGATACCATCGGCGTTATCGGCACAGATGAGCAACTTGCTAAATTTCTTCATGTGGTGGAACAAGAGCCGATGAACAAGAACACAATATCACCCATCGACATCAAGCTACATCACATCTTGCTCAGCGATAAATCTCCGCTACTAGGCAAGACCACATCTTCAGCGTCAATACGTAACAGTTATGAGGCATTAGTCATAGCCATACAACGTAATGACGAATACTTGCAGCCGAGAGACATAGTGTTTGCTGCAGGAGATATATTGTGGATTGTAGGCGATAAGAAACAAATAAATACACTAAAATAGTTACAATGAAACTGCTTAAATTATACATCACGATTTGCTTAATGAGTGTTATGGCAATGGGGTCACACGCAGCAACGACGCTGAGTGTAGAGACTCCGATTGTTGGCACATCCGACTTAACAAAGGCCCAAATGTGGCACAATCTGCGCCAATGGGTGTCATTGACATTTGAGAATAAAGATGTAATCGACATGGAAGATGCCGAGACAGGCACCATGATTTTGAAATGGATGTGTCCGGTTAAACAACGTTCATCGTTTATCGTGTCAAACGTGAGCGCGACCTATGTTATAGACATACGGGAGGGCAAATATCGCGTAATGCTACATTCGCCACGCGCAATAATGAGCCAAAATGTGCCTGAGAATGTGTGGGAAATAGGCAAAGGGCCCCGTGCGTCACACGACATCAAGCAGTTGATAAATATATCCAACAATTACATGAACAGCAAACTCGAATGGGCTATTGATTCAAAATTGACAAGCGTCGATGAATACCTGTTTGAAAAGCTGTCATCAATAGAACAATACAAAAGCGAACGCGACAAAGAGCGCAACAACATCAACAGCGAATGGACTGATGCTCAACAAGAATGGTCAATAGTGCATGACGTGATAACCGGAATGCGCGACTTGAACAACACCATGCTTTCATCGCTACAACAAGCGCTCACAATTGCCGACGACTTCTAAAATAATCTATAGTTTCAATGATTAAACGTTTTCTGACATTACTGCTCCTATTGATGGCGTCGTCATCAATAACTTCTCTCGCTCTCGAAAATGACACCATTATCAGTTTTATCATCTATGGTGCCGGAAAAGATATATACGAACTTGAAGGACACGCAGCGCTGAGAGTGCGCACACCCCAGAGCGATTGCGCTGTCACATACGGGATGTTTGACTTCAATTCGCCCAACTTTGTGTATCGATTTGTCAAAGGCGAGACTGATTACCGCGTTGCAGCCATTGACTTTGAGCGTTTTCAGTATGGCTACCTGCGTGACAACCGCTCGGTTACCGAGTATATACTGAACCTCACCGCTGAAGAGAAATTGCGAGTAATGTATTTGCTGGGAGTCAACCTGCAACCTGAAAACGTTGTGTATCGCTATAATTATGTGAAGGATAATTGCGCGACACGTCCGCTTGCAATTGTTGAAAAAGCCATCGGAGACACTGTCAATTTTGGCAATAAAGAATTGCCATATAAAACATTTCGTGAAGAGATGGCTTATTATCATGCAAATTACCCCTGGTATCAATTTGGCATAGACTTGGCCCTTGGCAGTGGAATTGATTACACAATCACGCAGCGTGAAAAGAATTTCGCGCCGGAAACAATGGCACAATTGCTACCTGATGCAACAGTAAACGGGCGCAAGCTTGTCAGTGAAGTTATCACGCTAAATCAAGGCGAAGATGGAGGAGCAATACTTCCACCAACGCCATTTCATTTGACGCCGATATTTATATTCTCACTATTGTTTATTTTCACGCTATGCTTGACAAAGTGTGACATAAAACGCGGTAAAGCCAGCCGATGGTTTGACACAATATTATTCTTAGTAATAGGCTTGGCCGGATGCTTGCTGACATTCTTGATATTTGTATCGGTTCATGAAGCCACATCGCCAAACTATCTATATTTGTGGCTCAATCCGCTTGCTTTAATCCCGGTATTTACAATCTGGAGTAAACGCTGTAACAAAATTACGCGAGGATATTTCTACCTGAACTTAGTGCTGTGCGCGATAATGATTTTGGGGTGGTATTGGATGCCACAATCAGGCAATATTGCTTTTATACCACTAATACTCACCGACTTAATAAGAACATTATACTATATCAAGTACAAGGAGTAGAAATTAAAGGGTTTCAATTTTGAATTGTGAAAAAGTTTTACCATATTTGCAATAACAAAATCATGAGATGATATGGATGCTTTGAAAAATATGCCAATTGGCGTGCAAGACTTTGA
>CAYTFG010000062.1:0-6611 GCA_964436925.1 uncultured Bacteroides sp.
AAAAAATTTGAGGTGGGATTGAAAAATTAACTAAAAAACTCTTGACAAAGCAAATGAATTGCATTATCTTTGCAGTGCAATTATACTTCTGACGACATATAGTCGGTCATGCTTTAAACTAAAATAGCTACTATGAACCGAAGATTAATACCCAACCAACAGCAATTAATAGCTATTCTAGTCACTACTCACAAGGCGGTGACCGTCACTTTTTCATCACACTTTAAACGAAATTGCTTGCAATGCTGAAAAGGCTTTGCGACGAGTTTTTAGTTGATGTAAACCCAAAAAAAATAAAGTCAAAAACAAGAAATGAAGCATAGCTGAAAAGAAAATCGTCACTTCCATGAAAATTGTTGCGATGACAATTTGTTTCGACTGTAGAGCGCATTCTCTCTCATAAACCATAATTTATAAAAAAGATATACAGTTCTGAAGGTATATTTAATAGTGATTTGGCGAGTGCATCTTAATTCAATAGAGTTAGGGTGCACTCGTTTTTTATGGGGTAATGATGTTGCCAAATTAGTTGATAATAATTAATTTTGTAGAAGCCTAGGGCAGAGCCCGGGCCAAGGAATAAATTTTAGACTGATAAACAAGAGAAATTATGAGCGGTATTGCCAAGACCAATGTAGCACGCTTGCTGGATAAAGCAAAAGTTCCCTATACGCTTGTGCCCTATACAGTTGACGAGAATAATCTCGCAGCACAGCACATAGCCGATGAATTGCATGAAGATATTAATCAGGTGTTTAAGACACTTGTGCTTCACGGCGATAAGTCGGGGTATTTTGTGTGTGTCGTGCCGGGAAATACCGAGGTTGACCTGAAGAAGGCAGCGAAGGTTGCGGGTGCCAAAAAGGCCGAAATGATACCGATGAAGGAATTGCTACCGTTGACGGGATACATACGCGGCGGATGTTCGCCCATAGGGATGAAGAAGGCTTTTCCGACATTTTTTCACGAGACAGCGCTCAACTATGAGACAATTTATGTCAGCGCGGGAGTGCGCGGTTTACAGCTAAAAATAAATCCGGAATCATTAATTAAATACACAAGGTCGCAGGTGTGTGACCTCGTTAAAGCCATGGAGGACAACGAAGATGAGCAATAAATTTGGAAATATATTTACGGTAACAACCTTTGGCGAGTCACACGGCGCTGCCATAGGCGGTGTCATTGACGGAATGCCGGCGGGCGTGACCATTGACCTCGAGCAGGTGCAAGCTGAGCTTGACAGACGTCGCCCCGGACAGTCGGCAATCACCACAGCACGTTCCGAGGCCGACAAAGTGAAGATATTGTCGGGAATGATGGGTAACGTAACGACAGGGCAACCCATAGGTTTTATCGTGGAAAATACCAACCAACATTCGGCTGATTATTCCAACATTGAGCACCTGTATCGTCCTTCACATGCCGACTATACCTATTCGACAAAATACGGTATACGCGATTACCGCGGAGGTGGCCGTTCGTCAGCGCGCGAGACCATTTCACGCGTAGTTGCCGGCGCCTTTGCACGCCAAGCGCTCAAGACGGTTGGGATAGACCTATATGCCTACACATCGCAGGTGGGCAATCTTGTATTGCCTCACGATTATACAGCGTATGACCGCAATCTCATCGAGACAAACGATGTGCGCTGTCCCGACGTCGAAATGGCTGAGAAGATGAAGAATCTCATCCTCGAGGTGAAGAGCGACGGAGACACCGTGGGAGGCGTTATAACGGGCGTTATAACGGGCGTACCTGTTGGGCTGGGCAGTCCTGCCGCCGACAAGCTACACGCGTCTCTGGGGGCTGCAATGCTCTCTATCAATGCCGTCAAGGGGTTTGACTACGGTATGGGATTTGAAGGCGTGGGCAAGCGCGGAAGCGAGATGATTGACACGTTTGTGATGCGCGACGGGAAAGTGACCACGACGTCAAACCATTCAGGCGGTGTACAAGGCGGCATTTCCAATGGCCAAGACATATATTTTCGCGTGGCGTTCAAGCCGGTTGCTACGCTATTGCAGGAGGTTGCAACGGTAGATGACAGCGGAAACGAAGTAACGTTGCATGCTCGCGGGCGTCACGACCCGTGTGTGTTGCCTCGCGCTGTGCCTGTGGTTGAGGCTATGGCAGCAATCACTGTGCTTGATGCGTACCTGGCAAATAAAGCCACCAAATTATAAACAATACATAACCAAACGATAGATAACCTGTGGGATATTACAAAGATTATTCGCAATTTCTAGCAGAACATTTCCCCGGCGTAAAGATGCAGAAACTAGCTGTAAACGCCGGATTTACGTGCCCCAACCGCGACGGAAGCAAGGGCGTGGGCGGCTGTATATATTGCAATAATCACTCGTTTAATCCCGCTTATTGCTCTTCGGCGCCGACGGTGACCAAGCAACTTGAAGATGGCAAGGTGTTTTTTGCGCGCAAATATCCAACGATGCGCTATCTTGCATATTTTCAGGCATATACAAATACTTATGCCGATATAGACCGACTGATGGCGCTGTATCGCGAGGCGCTCGCCGTTGAGGGGGTTGACGGACTGATAATTGGCACGCGCCCCGATTGTATGCCCCAAGAATTGCTGGAGGCACTAAAGACGCTAAACACCAAGATTTTCATTGAATATGGGGCGGAGAGCAGCCATGACGCCACGCTCAACGTGATAAACCGTTGCCACACGTGGGCCGACACTGTAGATGCCGTGAAACGCGCTGCCGAAGCCGGATTCCCCGTAGGATTGCACTTCATCTTAGGACTTCCCGGCGAGGATGAACAGATGATTTTACAAACGATTGACCGCGCTGTGGAATTGCCGATTTCAGCGATAAAATTGCATCAGTTGCAGGTGCTCAAAGGCACACGGCTATCGGTTGAAGTCGCTTCAGGACGCATCGAAGTGCCTCAATACACTGTGGATGAATACATTGACTTGTGTGTAAAGATAGTTCAACGCATACCGCAAACAATTGCTATAGAGCGCTTTGTGTCGCAATCGCCCGACGATTTGCTCATTTCGCCACGTTGGGGATTGAAAAACTATCAGTTTACCAACTTGCTAAACAATAAGTTAAGGGCTACTTTGGGAGCTGTTGACGCTTAAATGCGTCGATGAAACTGCCGGGGGTAGCGTTGTAGATATTTGCGCCTATACGACGTGCGAAACGTTCGATTTTGAAGTAATTTTTAAACGCAACATAGTAGCACTCAAACACTTCGTATAATTTAAAGTTCAAGAAGAACGTTTTAGAGCGTTCGCGTTCCTTGTCGTCGTCCTTGTAGAAGTGGGTTTGGATTGACACAACTTCGTTGTTCTCGTTGACCGACAGCGATTTAGTCCATGAATGGTCAGCGCCTGTCAGATAAATGTTTTTGTAGCCCATGCTCAGCGACATCATGATTGAGGGAATGAGCACGTTGCGAGGGCGAGGCATACCGGCGCCGTGGGCATAAGCCCAATTCTCAAGCCACTCCCAGCCTTCAACACCGTTGGCATTGAAACGCTCCACGGTGACGTTTTTGTTTTGAAGAATATTGTCGGTAACCTTGGCGAGACTGGGCACAAATAAGGTCATTTTCCAATCAACAGCGCAGATGTTGCCTATCAATTGAGACACAAATTGGTCATCGGGATTGTCAAAGAAATGAGGGTCGGCAAGAGTGTAATATCGTGGCTTTAATTGTCTGAAAGGAGGAGTGTTGGCAGCAAAATTAACAGCCATTGTGGGATATTTCAACAATGAGTCAAGGTTGTTTTCTAGTGTGTCGTTAAACGATGGGCCATTACCCATGATGATGATGGGCTCGTCGGGATTTTCAGCCTTGGTTATAGACACGCGTCGTGAAAGTGCTATAATCTTGACGATGCTTTTGAGGGACTCACCCATGGAGTCAAAAAATGTTGATATCTTGTCAACCATATAAAAAAGTTCTATTGTTATCGGTTGTTGAGAATATTGTCAATAATCTCTTGCACACGTTCTTCGCCCAAAATCTGCTCTACAAACTCTCTGAAGCAGCCTTCGCCACCGCCTTTTTTGAGCTTAACTGTGGCATATTTCTTGATGTAGTCAGGTGCCGAGGAAGGGACACCGGCCCACCCCACTTCTTTCAGAAGCTTGATATCATTGATGTCATCACCGATGTATGCCACATCTTTCAACGAGATACCGCGTTCAATGCAGAGGTGTTCAGCCACGCCAAGCTTGTCTCTAACGCCTTGGAACAAGTAGTCAACCTTGAGCTTTGCAGCGCGACGGGTTACGATACCGGTGTTTTCGCCGGTGAGAATACCGGTCTTGATGCCACATTCGCTGGCAAAAAGGATGCCGGCGCTGTCATAGGTGTGGAATTTTTTCCACTCGTTGTCTATTTGGTCGTAGTACATTCCACCGTCGGTCCACACGCCGTCGATGTCAGTGAGTATGAGCTTGGGAAGATGTGCCATGTCGTTTGGGCTTATTTGATGTCTTTGGGGTAAATTATCTCGTTTGCAGGGATGTCGTTCACCACTGTGCGGCCCACAACTTTGTCCACATCGCTCCACTTGAAGCCGTCGCCGGGGCTGAGCATGTGGAGGTCGTCAATGTTGATGACATCGCCTTTTTTCAAGTCGCGGCGTGATGCAATGGAACGCTCAAGCTTGACCTTGGAAGCAGCGACGCTCTTGTCGATGTATAATTCCTTGGTTCCCAGCCAACGTTCAGCCACGCGAATGTCGCGAATCATACGATTTACGCCATCGGGGCCCAGTGAACCCGCTTGGTCAGTACCTTTCATGCGGCGGTCAATGGTGATGTGCTTCTCGATGATTTCAGCGCCCATACCTATTGCCACCACCGGGGCGGAAATACCTATGGTGTGGTCAGAGAAGCCGATTTTATATTGTCCGTAATGCTCTTTGAGGTAGAGTATTGTGTTGAGATTGAGGTTGTCGGGATGAGTAGGATATTGAGAGACGCAGTGGAGAATGGCGATGTCGTTGTGGTAACGGGTGATTACCTCTAGTGCGTCGTCAAGCTCTTTTTTCCCCGCCATGCCGGTTGAAAGGATGATGGGTATCTTGGTCTCAGCCATTGCTGCGAGAAGTGGCAAGTTGGTCAAGTCGCGGCTGGCAACTTTCAGCTTGTCGGGAGTGAAAAGTTTCAGTAGCGACAAGCAGCCCTTGGCACAGAGAGTCTCGATGAAATCGAGGCCGCGTTCCTTTGCGTGGCGGTAAACGGCAAAATGCTCTTCATCAGACAATTCCAAGAAAGCGCGATGCTCGCCGTAGGTGTGTCCAAAGGAGTTGGGGTTGTCGTATATGCGATTCATCTGAGAGACTGTCAACTCTTCGCTGAGGTCACGCTTGGTGAGCTTAACAGCGTTCATCGGTTGCAAGTCAAGGCCAAATGCCTCTTCTCTCACCGGGTGGGCAACCAAATCTACAATCAGGTTGGCAATGTCAACCGACCCATTGTGGTTTTGCCCGATTTCGCCTATTATGTAGGTTTGTTTCATGATTACTTGGAATTTGCTTTTATGTTTTTAGCCATGATTTCATACAAGTCGTTGCGTGACTGTAGAAAAGCTATTATATTTTCAGGGTTAATCTCAATGCCGTTGTCAACGAGGTGACTGTAAATTTCTTGCTGAATCGTGAAGTCATCTTCAGTGTCGACAGTCAATCTCAAGCAAGGGTGTTCCTCAATGCCCTCAATGGTGTCGCTGATGGGTATCAGCTCAATCTTGAAGTCTTGCGGGGCAATGGAGTGGATGTAATATGTGACGTGCTCGTGTGACATCTTGTCGGTGGTGGTTGATGCCACCTTTTCGAGAGCTTCCAGAGTCACTGCTTCGGCCCAAAAGCCATAGTGAGTCTTTATTGACGGCGTGCCTTGGCTGTTTTTAAACGACACATAGTCGCAGTCAGAAGCGCTAAAACGGTCAATCAAGCCGGCGAGCGACTTGGTGTCAAGAAACACATTGTCAGCGCAGATGCGAATGATTTTATTAGCGCCATTAGTCTTAGCGGCTTGGACAAAGCGGTCAAGAACATCGTTTTCGCTACCGCGAAAGTGTTTCACTTCGAGACGTTGGCAGAGCTCGCAAATGCGGTCGTCGCCGGCGGCGGTTGTTGTGGCTACCACCAAGTTGGCTTTTCCTCCGGGAATTGCGGGAATGATGCGGTCAAGAAGTATTTCTAAAATGCACTTGTCTTTGTAAAACGGCTTCAACATTTTGTTAGGGAGTCGAGTTGAGCCCGTTCTTGCTTGTATGATGACTAATGGTTGATTCATTGCGGTATAAAATTTACAATAGTAAAGTTAATAACACTATTCCAAATATCCAAATATTTTGCACACGCTATCGCCTGACAATGCGTTTGCACCATCAAGAAACATTTGCGACAGAGCCTCCGTGAGCGCGGCTTATCGGCCCAGCAACTTATAGTGATAGTTGCAAAGAAGCTTGAAATAGTTGGTGGGAATGTGATTTTCCTTCAACGAACGATACTTCTCCTTCAGACCCACAAATAATGACGTTAACACGCCGCTTGACAAGCCGTTTGGCGACATTTCAACCATGTTTAGTCTAATGTATTTGCCACGTTTCTTATT
>CAYTFG010000062.1:6711-12111 GCA_964436925.1 uncultured Bacteroides sp.
AGAAAAAACTACTGTGTATAACTTAAATAGCTTAAGCTGTCGGTACTTTGCGATTACATATACCGCAGCCGGAATGAGTGAGGGTATGAGCGGGAGACCATATCGTGATATGGTTCCTCCAAACAAAAAGGCCGGAACAAGCCACATCAGCGTTGCCCACAACGTCCACAATTGCAGACGGCGCGGTGCTTTCAGCGACGTGAACAGCCAGAAATATATGACTAAGCCTCCTATGAGATACCATGGGAAGGCTATGCGACTTAATGCTTGAGTGTATCCCCAGTCTATACTTTTTGTGAAATTCCATGGGAAGGGGATGAAAAATTGCAGGACAGCGCTGATGGGTAGCCACACCGCTTTCTTCCAATAGGGCCATTCCATATAATTACCAACGATGTTGCCATAAGCCACTTGATTTGGCTCATTGAAGGAGATAGAATTTCCGGTCCCGGTTACTACCGATTCTATCTGCGATGTGCTGATATATTGATATGCTCCCGCAAAAACTATTATCGTTATTATCATCAATGGCACTGCTGTTTTTAGTGCGGTTTTGTCGCGTCGTGCCATGAAAATCAGCCCTACGGCAGCCATGATGATGTATTGATGACGTAAAAAGAATAGTATTGCCAAGCCCACCAAATAAGCGCCGATGAGGATTACTTTGTAAGCTCGTTTTTCGGGCATTTTCCTTACTGCCGTCAGTCCCATGGCTATTAGCGACATGCTCATTATGACAAGCGCATCTTTTATCAGCAAGGCGCCGCTTGCGGTCAAGTAGCACACACTTCCGGTCATAATCATTGCGCACGTTGCAACTTTGCTGTCACTCCATGGTGTCATTCCTCGCAACAAACGGCTTGAAATCACGCCCGAGGCGATAATTGTTATCATTGTTGCAAAGACGTTGACCATTAATCCCGCAGTTAACGAAATACCCGTCAGTCTCAAGATAAACGACAGGAAGTGACCATATCCACGCATGTGCGGAATAATTTCCATACCCTCAGGTGTTCGGCCCAAGTAGTGCATAGCATAATTCCAGCTCAGATAAGCGTCTGGATTGAGTAATATCGGCGACGAATCAGTTCCGCCCAACACGGTCGTGAATCGGTAAATATTTAGCGACACGCCAACACACAGCACTGTCCATATCGTGCTTAAAGTGTACAGTCCGGCAATGTTCTTGTGAGGGGTTTGACGATACAATGCGGCACTTACCCACCAAATTACCAGCATAGAAGCGATTGTCGCCAATGAATTTTCGATGGGAAATAAAGCAATAGTTGTGCAGATAACCACGATAGATAATAGTCTGATGGTGGCGAATTTCGTGTCGCAAAATGTCATACACAAAATTATATAAAAGTTTTGGATTGCAAATACTATTTTTGTATAAAAAGTAGCGGTTATAACCCTATTGTTAGCATTTTGTTACTATTTATTTGATTCATTTGAATGCTTTATACATAATTTTTGATTAATTTTGTGTCACACTTAAAAATACTAATGAACAATACTGATGAAAATATAGTGCGTATTGATGTTGATTCAGTCTTGAAGCAACGAGTCCCGGGCATTTATCGCTTTTTGCCTCGTTTTCTTATTGCCGGGCTCGAAAAGCTCATCTGCCAAAAACAACTCAATCAAATGCTGGAATACAACCGTGGCAAGACCGATGCCGAGTTTTGTCATGGCGTGATGGACTACCTCAACATCAAGCTAAACGTCGTGGGCAGCGTTCCCTCCGACGACCGCCGCGTTGTCATCGTCAGTAACCACCCCCTTGGCGGTCTCGACGGCATTGCCATGATTGACTATTTCTCCACCGTCTATGGCGGAAAAGTCAAGTTCCTTGTCAATGACCTGCTCATGGCCATCAAGCCTCTCAACGGTGTTTTCCTCCCCATCAACAAGCATGGAGGCCAAAGTCGCAATTCAGCCGTGGCCATTGATGAAGCCTTTGCCGGCAACGACCCAATCATTATTTTCCCCGCCGGACTGGTGTCACGCATGCAACGCGGTGGCGTCATTCAAGACCTCACGTGGAAAAAGATGTTTGTAAACAAAGCTAAAGAATTTAATCGAAATATAATTCCTGTGCATTTTGATGGTGAAAATTCATCGTTTTTTTATAAATTTGCAAAGTTTAGAACACGACTGGGCATCAAGTTCAACTATGAAATGATGCTTTTGCCTCGTGAACTGGTAAAAACAACCAACCACCAATTTACCTTAAAAATAGGTGAAACTATTGCTTGGTCAAGCCTCCGCGATGGTAAGGATGCCGAAACCACAGCTCTTAATATTAGAAACACAGTTTATGCTCTTTAATCGAGTGTGACACAATTTATTTTTGAAAATAGTAATGAACCAACGTATAATTGACCCTATTGACACTCAGCTTATTGTCGATGAATTGACTCCTGACCGCTTCTTGCGCAACACTAACAAGGGCGGCAATCAGATTTATATTGTCGATGCTTTCTCGTGTCCAAATACCATGCGCGAAATCGGTCGACTTCGCGAAATCGCCTTCCGCACAGCCGGCGGCGGAACCGGTAAAGACTGTGATATTGATGCTTTTGACCTCATGAACCCGCCTTGTCGCCAATTGATTGTGTGGGAGCCCGAGTCTCAACTCATCCTCGGCGGTTACCGATTCATCAAAGGCTCTGACATCGTCATGCTTGACGAGACAACGCCTCGCATCGCCACTAGCCACATGTTTAAATTCTCCCCTCAATTCATTCAAGATTACTTGCCCCACACCATCGAGCTGGGCCGCTCTTTCGTGCGTCTTGAATACCAATCCTCTCGCGCCGGTGCAAAAGCCATCTACGTGCTTGACAACCTCTGGGACGGCCTTGGTGCCCTTACCGTCATCAACCCCGAGATTAAATATCTATTCGGCAAGGTCACAATGTATCCCACCTATAACAAGGATTGTCGCAACATGATTCTATACTTCCTCAACAAGCATTTCCCCGACAACGACAACCTCGTTACCCCCATTGACCCTCTCCAACCCGACCTCGACACCCAAGCCATGGAGCGAATCTTCACCAGCGACGACTTCAAAGAAGATTACCGCATCCTCAACACCGAAATTCGCAACCGTGGCATCAATATACCTCCTCTTGTTAACGCCTACATGAGCCTTTCTCCCACGATGCGCATGTTTGGCACTGCTATCAACGATGAATTTGGCGACGTCGAAGAAAGTGGCATCTTCTTTGCCATTTCCGAGATTCTTGAAGAAAAGAAACACCGCCACATCGACACTTATCAAGGTTAATCTCTAAAATTCAAGGTTTAAATATTTAAATATGAAAAAATTAGTTCTTTCAATCCTCGCTGCTTCCTCTATGACTATGGGAGCTTATGCGGTGGAACACCTCAAGAGCGTTGACGCCTCTTTGATTGACAATTCAATCGTCCCCGGCGTTGACTTCTATGACCACGTTACTAAGGGCTGGCAACTCGCTCACCCTTTAACTGCTGAATATGCGCGTTTCGGCCAATTCAACGTCCTCAGCGACCAAGCTCAAGACCGCGTTAAAGAAATCGTTGTAAACCTCGGCGCTACAAATCCCGAAAAAGGTACCGTTGCTCACAAAGTTTGGACTATCTACAGCCAAGCTATGGACTCTACCTCCCGCAACGCTCTCGGCAATAAACCCATCCAAGCCGACTTGAAAAAAATCGAAGCTACCACCCACGATGGTATGGAAAACCTCTTCCTCTGGATGCACGCTAACTATGCAAGCCCATTCTTCGGTGCAGGCCCTATGGAAGACATGGTTAACAGCACTCAATACGCTATGTACGTCTCTGGTGGCGGCATGGGCCTCGGTGACCGCGACTACTACCTATCTAACGACAAAGACAACGTCAAGGTGCGCGAAGCCTACAAGAAGCTCATCGTTAAGCAAATGCAAAACGCCGGCCTCTCAAAGAAAGACGCTACCCGCATCATGAAAAATGTCATGAAGATTGAAACCGCTCTCGCTGACTCTGCTTGGACTCGCGAGCAAAGCCGTAACATCCCCGCGATGTACAATCCTCACGCATTCGCTCAACTCAAAGAAAAATACTCTAACATCAACTGGGACCGTTTCTTCATCGAAACAATGAACATCGCTTCTCCCGAAACCGTCATCGTCACCGAAATGAGCTCTATCGCTCAAGCCAACAACTTGATGGGCTCTCTCTCTGACCGCGAAAAGAAAGACTACTACCTCTGGAAATATGTTTCAGCTGCGTCTTCTTCTCTCTCTGACGACTTCACAAACGCCAGCTTTGAATTCAACAAAGTCCTCAGCGGTGTGCAACAACAACGCCCTCGCTGGAAACGCGCTCTCGGTGCTACCGAAAACTGCATGGGCGAAGCTATCGGCCAACTTTATGTTGAAAAATACTTCCCCGAATCTTCTAAAGAATACATGCTCGGCCTCGTTGAAAACTTGCGCACTGCTCTTGGCAAACACATCATCAACCTCCCCTGGATGAGCGACGAAACCAAGCTTAACGCTATCAAGAAACTCAACGCTTTCACCGTCAAAATCGGTTACCCCGACAAGTGGAAAGACTACTCTTCGCTCAACGTTGACCCCTCTTTGAGCTATTACGAAAATATGCACAACGTAGCTATGTGGCACCAAGCCGAAGAATACGCTAAATGGGGAAAACCCGTTGACCGCACAGAATGGGGCATGACTCCGCAAACCGTTAACGCTTACTACAACCCATTAGCCAACGAAATCGTATTCCCGGCTGCTATCCTCCAAGCTCCTTTCTTCGACCCCGAAGCTTCTGACGCTGAAAACTACGGCGGTATCGGCGTTGTTATCGGCCACGAAATGACTCACGGATTTGACGACCAAGGTTGCAACTTTGACGCTGCAGGCAACATGCAAAACTGGTGGACCGAAGAAGATGCCAAAGCATTCGCTACTCTCACACAAGGCCTCGTTGACCAATTCAGCGCTGTTGAAGTCCTCCCCGGCCTCAACGCCAACGGTCAATACACCCTCGGTGAAAACATCGCTGACCAAGGCGGTCTTCGCGTCTCTCGCACTGCTTTCCTTGACTCTCAAAAGAAAAAAGGCATCGACGTAAACTCTGAAGACGCTAAGATTGACGGTTTCACCCCAATGCAAGCATTCTACTTGAACTACGCTAACATCTGGGCTACAAACATCCGCCCCGAAGAAATGCGCAACCTCACCATCGGTGACGTTCACTCACTTGCTAAGAACCGTGTAAACGTTTCACTTCGCAACATCACTCCATTCTTCGAAGCATTCAACATCGGCGCTGACCAACCAATGTTCCTCTCTGCCGACAAGCAAGTAATCATCTGGTAATAATTACCACATCAATACCCACAAGAGGCTG
>CAYTFG010000063.1:0-11969 GCA_964436925.1 uncultured Bacteroides sp.
TTTTTTATGTAAAGACTCAATAAAAACCTATAAAAGTGTCAATAAACTTGTTTTTGCCAACAATTGTGGGTAATTTTGATTGATATAGATGTATTTACACCATAATTTTTCAAACGATGAACATTACAGATAAAGACTTATACTATATGAAGATGGCTGCAGATATTGCTGAAGAAAACATCGACAATGGAGGGGGACCTTTTGGCGCAGTCATCGTTAAAGACGGGGAAATAATTTCAACCGGGGTAAACACTGTAACTAAAACAAATGACCCTACAGCTCACGCTGAGGTAAATGCCATACGCAACGCTTGTCGCGATTTATCAACATTCAGCCTAAAAGGCTGCGTGGTTTACAGCTCTTGCGAGCCATGTCCAATGTGTCTCAGCGCATTGTATTGGGCAGGTGTGCAACGCATCTATTACGGTAACACTCAAGCCGATGCCGATGCAATCAACTTCAGTGACCAATTTATTTACCAAGAACTGGAAAAGCCAAAGATAAACCGCGCAATTCCATTAATCCACGTTGATAACGACTACACTATCAAGGCGTTTCAAAAGTGGGCCTCAAAAGAAGACAAAATAGAATATTAATCGGCAGGCCAAAATAAAGCCACACAGCCCCGTTCTCTGTGATTAAAGCATTGAGCGGGGCTGATTTATAGAGTTATTTATTGTCTATTAATAAATTTATGCTTATTTTTGCCAAGTAATAACAACATCTATTTTTTAACTCATAAAAAAAATCACACACGATGAAAAAGATTTGCCTTATGTTTGCAATGATTGCCGCTTTGTTCAGCAGCAACGCTTTTGCCGAAGTAAATATCACAAAGGTTGACCGCATCAACCCAACAGATGAAGTATTTATGGATATGGCACTTACTGCAGCACGCAATTCAGTGGAAAACGGGGGCGCACGTTGTGGTGCCGTTGTCATCCTCAATGGTGCATGGCGCAGTACCGGACTTCCAAGTGACACAATTACCGCCGAAGAAAATGCGATAGCAAAATCACGTCGCAAAACACTTGCCAATGCAACAATTTATACCATCAACGAGCCTACAACTCAAGCTTACAATGCAATATGCCGCGCAGGTGCCGATGCAATTTACTTTGTAAACTCTCGCGAAGTTGTCATCGAAAAAGGCATCTATCCCGCTGAAGCTTACAATGATGATGAAATTGACACTGAAGTGACTCAAGTTCCTTTGAATCAGATACCATTTGAAGAAGCTTCAAAATTTATAGAATAAATACAACAGAAAAAAATAATCATGACGGTAATCGGCTGGTCACAATGTCGGTTACCGTTCTTTTTATTTTTGAGAGGGAAGCTGTTGTAGATGTTACTGAGTTTTTTGTGGAATGTCTTTGGTGAAGTGAAGATTATGTAGTAAATTTGTGTCTAATTTAATGATTTCAAGTATTTAAAATATATAGCATGGATAATAAGAAGAATTTCAAAAGAACACTTATTACTACAGCTCTCCCCTATGCCAACGGCCCTGTCCACATTGGACACCTCGCCGGTGTTTATATTCCCGCCGACATCTACGCCCGCTACTTGCGTATGCGCGGAGAAGATGTAATCATGATTGGCGGTAGCGACGAGCATGGAGTGCCCATTACCCTCAAAGCAAAAGCTGAAGGCGTCACACCTCAAGATATCGTTGACCGCTACCACAAAATCATCAAGGATTCAATGGCAGAGTTGGGTATAACATTTGATATCTATTCTCGCACAACATCTGACATTCACAGTGAGACAGCATCTGAATTTTTCAAGCGCCTCTATGACAACGGTCAATTTGTTGAGCAAACATCCATGCAACTATATGACGAAAAAGCTGACCAATTTCTTGCTGACCGTTATGTGATAGGCGAATGTCCTCACTGCCACAACGAGCGTGCTTATGGTGACCAATGTGAAGCGTGTGGTACTTCTCTCAATGCTACCGACCTCATCAACCCCAAGAGCGCCATCACCGGCAACACACCGGTTCTCCGCGAGACCAAGCACTGGTATTTGCCGCTAGACCGCTGGCAAAGCAAGCTTGAGAACTGGATTCTCAACGAGCATAAGGAATGGAAGCCAAATGTTTACGGCCAATGCAAATCATGGTTAGACCTAGGGTTGCAACCACGTGCCGTGAGCCGTGACCTCAGCTGGGGTGTACCTGTGCCCGTTGAAGGTGCTGAAGGCAAAGTGCTTTACGTGTGGTTTGACGCCCCTATCGGCTATATTTCAAACACTAAGGAACTTCTACCCGACACTTGGGAAAAGTATTGGAAAGACCCCGAGACTCGCATCATCAACTTTATCGGTAAGGACAACATCGTGTTCCACTGCATCGTATTCCCTGCAATGTTAATGGCCTACGGTGACAATTTCCAATTGCCTGATAACGTGCCCGCTAACGAATTCTTGAACCTTGAAGGCGACAAGATTTCTACATCTCGCAACTGGGCAGTGTGGTTGCATGAATATCTCCGCGACCTCCCCGGAAAGCAAGATGTGTTGCGTTATGTGCTCACCGCCAACGCTCCCGAAACTAAAGATAACGACTTCACATGGCGCGACTACCAAGCTCGCAACAACAGCGAACTTGTGGCCATCCTCGGTAACTTTGTAAACCGCGCTATCGTGTTGACTCACAAATATTTCAATGGTGTAGTTCCTGCAAGTCACGATTTACAAGACATCGACAAAGAAATATTTGTCGAAATCAACAAATACAAGACTGCGCTCAGCAACAATATCGACACATTCCACTTCCGCGAGGCTCTCAAAGAAGCGATGAACATTGCACGCGCCGGAAACAAGTATCTACAAGATACCGAGCCTTGGAAGCTCGCTAAGACCGATATGCAACGCGTTGAAACCATCCTCAACGTCGCTATCCAAATATGCGCAAATCTTGCTGTTGCATTTGAACCGTTCCTTCCCTTCATGAGCGAAAAGCTCAAGACAATGCTTGCGCTTGGCAAACTAAGCTGGGATATGCTCGGTAATGACAACATCATTGCAGCCGGAACACAACTTGGCGAGGCTCAACTTCTTTTCGAGAAAATCGAAGACAGCACCATCCAAGAACAAATCGACCGCTTGCAACGCACCAAAGAAGAGAACAAGATAAAGACGTGGAAACCAGAGCCACAACAACCTGATGTTGACTTCGACACATTCATGAAGGCCGACCTACGTGTGGGTACCGTTCTCGAATGTACCAAGGTTCCCAAAGCTGATAAGCTCCTTCAATTCCTCATCGACGATGGTATGGAAAAACGCACCATCGTGTCAGGAATTGCAAAATACTACAAGCCTGAAGATTTGATTGGCAAGCAAGTGTGCTTCATCGCCAATCTTCCCGCTCGCAAGCTTAAAGGCATCACCTCACAAGGTATGATACTTTCAGCCGAGAACGCTGACGGCTCACTTGTTGTAATGGGACCAACAGCACCTGTAACTCCCGGAGCACAAGTTAAATAATAGCAATAATAGATTGATACTCAACAAGTAGCATCACAATGACCGCACACCGCAGTTCCAAGCCCCACATTCTCATCATCTACACAGGGGGCACAGTAGGAATGATTGAAGACCCCGAAAGCGGCGCCTTACGCCCTTTTGACTTCGACCATTTGATAGATAACGTGCCAAAAATCAGAATGTTGGACTACAACATCGAACACATTCAATTTGACCCGCCGCTCGATTCAAGCAACATGAATCCCGAGCATTGGGCCACGATTGCTAAAGCGATAGCCAACAACTACTATGATTACGACGGCTTTGTCGTTCTTCATGGTACTGATACTATGGCATATACAGCGTCAGCATTGTCGTTCATGCTTGAAAACTTGGAGAAACCGGTCATCATCACAGGCTCACAACTTCCAATCGGTGAAGTGAGAACCGACGGTGAAGAAAACTTGATTACAGCGCTCCAAATCGCTGCTACGACCGACCTTGCCGGCCATCCTATGGTTCAAGAAGTTGCGATTTTGTTTGAAAACTACTTGTGGCGCGGTAATCGTGCAACAAAACGAAGCGCCGACAACTTCAATGCCTTCAAGAGTAACAACTACCCTGAATTGGCAAAAATAGGCTTGAGCATTCAGTTCAACGAGGATGCGCTCAGACGTGTGTCAACATTCCACCCGTTCAGAGTGCGCACCGAAATGGACACGTCGGTTATCGTGGTAGACCTATTCCCCGGGATGCAACCAGAAGTGCTGAGACATATGCTCAACACGCCGGGCATCAAGGGCGTAGTGCTCCGCACATTTGGCACCGGTAACGGGCCCAGCGCAAAATGGTTTACCGACGCTATCAGCGACGCCATTAATCGCGGCATAATCATCTTGAACGTGACTCAATGTGTCAACGGTGGTGTTCACGCCGAGAGATATGCGACAGGCATCGCAGTAGCAGGCGTTATTTCAGGTCATGACATAACTTGCGAGGCTGCAATCACCAAGATGATGTACATCTTTGGGCTTGACATACCACAACGCGAAATGCGCTACTTCCTCAACCGCTCACTGCGCGGAGAAGTAACCATCTAACAAGCGAGAAATTACCCCAAATACATTCTCTCGAGAGGCCAACACGGAAACAAGTGTTGGTCTCTCGCTGTTTTTGTTGCGATAGCACCAATGGGAGGAGGTTATTTCATTGAAATATAAAATATTTTGTTTAACTTTGATGCTTGAAAATTATGAAACTAAGATTTAGACATATACACTACATGCTACTTGTCGTCATGGCGGCAATAATCACAGCATGTGCCAGCATAGGCCGTCCTAACGGTGGGCCAAAAGATGAAGAACCGCCGGTGTTTGTTCACTCAAATCCGGCACCGGGCTCACTTAACGTCAACCGCAACAAGATTGAGATATATTTTGATGAAAATGTGCAACTTGACGACGCTTCATCCAAGCTTGTAATTTCGCCGGTACAGAAACAAATGCCGTCAATCAGTGCGGTAGGTCACCGCGTATCGGTAGAGCTTAAAGACACATTGGTTCCAAACGCCACCTACACGATTGACTTTGCCGACGCGATATGCGACCTCAACGAGAAAAACGTTCTTGACGGATTTGCTCTCGACTTTGCCACGGGCGACACTATTGACTCGTTGCGAATCTCGGGAATGGTGCTTCAAGCGCGCAATCTTGAGCCTGCACAAGGAATGATTGTGGGATTATACAGCAACCTTGCCGACTCAGCCATCAAGACATTACCGCTCGAACGTATTGCGCGCACAAACCAATACGGACAGTTCACAATACGCAATCTCAAGCCCGGCGACTATCGAGTGTATGCACTTAACGACAATAACCGCGATTACCACTGGGACCGCTCAGAAGATGTCGCATTCTATGACGTAACCGTATCTCCATCCACTGCGCCAATAGAGGTTACCGACACCCTGCGCAACAGCGAGAACGGAGACTCTATCGTGAAACGTCCAGGCGTGCAATACCTTCCTAACGACATTCTATTGTCGTGGTTCAATGAGGATTACAAGTCACAATATATGCTTGACTACAGCCGTCCGGAGCGACGCAAAGTTGTAATTAATTTTGCTGCGCCAAGTGACACATTCCCCGAAATCACAGTTGTTTCAGGCAAACTTGCGGGTAAAAGCTTCAACGAGCGTGCCGTACTCAAAAATTCGGAAAAGCGCGATTCATTGGAATTCTGGATACGCGACACGACGCTTGTTCAGCAAGATTCGCTGCTGATGGCAGTAAGATATTTGCGCACCGACACGACCGACAACCTCTCGTGGACAACCGACACGCTAAAATTTTATTTCAAGGACCAAGCTGCTAAGAAAAAGAAGAAAAAAGAGGAGGAAGAGGCTGATTCTCTGTCAGTTCCCAAAATCGAATTTCTGACGTTTACAGCTGCGACTTCAAGCCAACAAGAGCTCAACAAGCCGGTAGTGTTTAAAGCCGGGACGCCTATTGACTCTATAAATCGCGAAGCCATAAAGCTTTACATACAGCATGACACAATTTGGGACGCTGTTGCCAAATGCCCCGAACTGGTGGCCGATTCACTGAACCCGACAATGCAATTTAGCATGATGGCAAAGTGGGACCCCGGGGCAAAATATCGAATAGAAATTGATTCGGCAGCAATATTCAACATATACAACGAATGGAATAATGCTATCAAACACGAATTTACGGTAAAGACCGAAGATGAGTATTCCAATCTCTTCTTTATCTTCCCGCAAATCAACGATTCGGCTGTCGTAGAGCTACTTAACGGAAGCGACGCCGTGCAACGCATAGCGCCTGTTAAAGATGGCGTGGCAACATTTGACTTCCTTGCGCCGGGCACATACTATGCACGTATGTTCTTGGACGCCAACAATAACGGCATGTGGGACACCGGAAATGTTGACTCAAAGCTTCAACCCGAAGAAGTGTATTACTATCCGGCCAAACTTGCTGTCAAGAAAAATTGGGACATAGAGCAAACATGGAACATTTATGAACTTCCGGTGGATGCTCAAAAGCCTGACGACATCAAGAAGAACAAGCCAAAGACCAAGAAGGGCGAAAAAGAAAAGACCAAGAAGAAAAATGGCTATGACGATGAAGACGAGGACGAAGATGAAGATAGTGGAGAATTTGGCTCGGGATGGAAGGGAACTTCCACCAACCAATATGATAACTACCGCAATAGCTCAACATCAGGCAGTAATTCACGCTACTAAGTTATCAGCCACGCCAAAGGTCACCTTTGACGAGATATTAGTCAACTTTGTCGATTTATAATACTGAATTTCAATAATTATAGCTAACTTTGCGATAATGGAAAATAAGACAAACATATATCAGTGGTGTCGCCGCTATATCACTATCACATTGATACTTGTGATAGCGTACTTATTTTTTGTATTATTTTTCAACGATTACTCGGTGTCCCGTTCACTAGAGCTTAACCGCACAATAGACAGCTTGCGCACCGAGATAAAAACAAATCGCGATACGCTGGAATATTATCACGATTTAAATTCTCGATTGAGCACCGACCCGGCAACAATGGAACGAGTAGCTCGCGAGCAATATAACATGAAGCGTCCTAATGAGGATGTGTATTTATTTGATAAATAAACCATTAGGAGCTAACCAAAGAACATATATTTAACCAGTTTAACTCAGAATTTACGAAATGTCAAGAACAAAACTTACTCCGGTATTCTCAGTAATGGCAAACCTAGGGTTGCTAGCAATAGCAGCCGGAACAGTACTACCGCTGATTTACGGAATAAACGGCAACCCCTTTGAGAACGACTTGTTTAAATACATATATGC
This sequence comes from uncultured Bacteroides sp., assembly GCA_964436925.1. Classification (GTDB taxonomy): domain Bacteria; phylum Bacteroidota; class Bacteroidia; order Bacteroidales; family Muribaculaceae; genus CAG-873. The sequence continues at coordinate 7,344 of CAYTFG010000063.1, forward strand.
AGCAGGAGCAGTGTTGCTAATCGTAGCACGACTCTTCACGCCATACAAAGGCAACAACCTACGCGTAAAGCGTTTACACCGCATCGAGACATGGAGTGCAATATTTTTCTGTGTTGCAGTATTCTTCATGTTCTACTCGGCAGGTGCCAATCGCGACTGGCTGGCCTTCACAATGGCAGGTGGCATCATTCAGGCCTATACGTCGATAATGATACCACGCGAAGCGGCTAAAGCACAGAATAATGATAGTTCCAAATCTAAATAAATAGTTAAATACTAATACTTTTTGCATAGTTTAGTTAGGAATTAGTAATTTTGTCGCCAATCATGGGATATTATTTAACAATAGACCAAGGCAATAGCGCCGCCAAAGTAGCAACATGGCTCGATGACAAGCTCATCAACGAGTCGTGGTATGGCACATTAACCGAAGCAGACATCAACGAGCTATCGAGTCGCTATGTCTTTGACGCAGCGATATATAGCTCAGTATCGGCACGAGGTGAAGATATACTTAAGGCATTGGCCAACGTGACTGACCACATATACGAGTTGACAGCCGACACGCCATTGCCCATCAAAATAGACTATGCGACACCCCACACGTTGGGGCGAGACCGCATAGCAGCAGTTGTGGGTGCACAATCACACTATCCGGGGCATTGGCTCTTGGTCGTGGACATGGGCACAGCAATCACCTATGATGTGTTATCACCTGACGGGCACTTCATTGGCGGAAACATAGCACCGGGCGTATTCATGAGACTGGAAGCACTAAACCACTACACCTCACGACTACCGATGGTTGAAACATCAGGCAATGTCCCCATGTGGGGGCAAACCACCGAAGAGGCACTGAGAGCAGGGGCAATTAACGGTGTAGTCGGAGAAATAGAACATTATCGAAGCCAATTACCACAACCGGTAGAGGTTGTCGTTACCGGCGGAGCTTATGACCTAATCGTAGGACGAACAACATTTCCAATTCATGTCGATAGACATCTAGTTTCAAAAGGATTAAATTGCATAATTAGATATAATGAAAATAAATAAATTACTACTAGCCGGCGGTTTGCTAATGACATCAGCCACGGCATTAATGGGCCAAGTGACCACAACACCATATTCACGCTATGGCTATGGTATCTTAAGCGACCATGCAACATCAGCACAGCGTGCAATGGGAGGTGTGGGATATGCCATGAACTCAGGACGACAAATCAACGTAATGAACCCGGCATCATACGCAGCAATAGACTCACTCACATTCTTGTTTGATATGGGAGTCGATGTGACATTCAAAAATGCCAGCGAAAACGGCACAAAGGAGAATGACTGCGGTGGTGGCTTGGATTACATCACAATGCAATTTCCTATAACCCACTATATGGGTGTCAGCTTGGGTATTGTCCCCTATTCATCAGTGGGCTACTCATTTGGCAACAGCATAGACAACGGTTCAGACTCACGCGCCGGCGAGGGAGGCCTCAGCGAAGCATACGTGGGTTTGGGTGCAAGATTATTTAAAGGCTTCTCAGTTGGTGCAAACGTATCATACATGTTCGGTACAATCAGCAACGACTCTTATGCCGTAACCACTTCAAGCTCAACATCATTGTTTGAACACGTGATTGAAGTGCGCGACTATAACCTCAACTTTGGTGCACAATACACCTTCAATCTTTCACGCAAGAACCGCTTGACTCTTGGTGCAGTTTACAGCCCGTCAAAGTCGCTCCACGGCCACGCTTACGGTGTATCAATCTACAGCCCGAGCTCAACAAGCGCAGTCAGCGACACAACAGCCTACGTATCACTCAAAGGAAACTTCTCAATGCCAAACACTTATGGCGGTGGTATCGCATATGAGTGGAACGACCGCTTATTGGCTGAAGTGGACTTCACCTATCAAAACTGGAAAGACGCAAAATTTGCGACCCTCGACGGTTGGGATAAGACAGAGCTTGACAATCGCTGGAAAACAGCAGTAGGTCTCCAATATCAACACAATCCACGCGGAAACTATTTCCAACGTATGCGCCTGCGTGCCGGTGGTTACTATAGCCATGATTACCTTGTGGTTAAGGGTAACAACGTGAAAGAATATGGAGCTTCAGTAGGTTTCGGATTACCGGTAAACGGCTTCAAGACGCTCATCAACTTAGGATTTGAGTGGAAGCACCGTCAAGCAACCCCCAATCCGTTAATCAAGGAAAACTACTTCAACATCACACTTGGAGTAAACTTCAACGAAATGTGGTTCTGGCACAACAAGCTACGCTAATAGGCCACAGTTCAACAAAATAGGGAGTTCAGAGATGAAAGTACAGACACTAAGGATTTTCCCATTCACCATAATATTGCTATTAACCGTGATGCTCGCCACTTCTTCATGTGAAGAAGAGGTGCGCACCTACGTTAAGAATATTACGGACCCTGATTCTGTGCCGACAATGACGACAATAGACGTCAAAACATTCATCAGCGACTCCGGCTACACTCGCTATCGCATCATCGCACCGATATGGTATGTATATGACGAGGCGAAAGACCCACACTGGAATTTCCCTAAAGGTCTACAGCTCAAGCAGTATGACCCTCAATTTCACGAGACGGCAACAGTAGAAGCCGATACAGCAATCTACTTCAGCGCAAAACGAATATGGAAGCTCAACGGTAACGTTGTGATGGTTAACACCTTGCGCGACTCGTTTCTCACCCAAGAAGTATTTTGGGACCAATCAAGACGCGAGGTTTACAGCGACTCGTTCATCCACATCGTGCGCCAAAGCCGCATCATCGAAGGTTATGGCTTCACCTCCAACGAGACCATGACGAGATTTACCGTCAATATCCCCACCGGTATCATTCCAATTACCGACACACGATTTGGCGGAAGCGGCACACAAGCTCAGCAAGCCGCTGCAGCGCCTGCCGACACTGCAGATGACAGCAATGCTAATCCACGACGCCGTGGCGCCCCAGTGAGAGCCTCACAGCGTTCAAACGCATTCTCATTTGACCCGCTAACAGGTCAAACCAATAATGCGCCAATACCGAGCAACGACACCAAGTTGCAACCTCATCAACATCGCTCTCTCAAGCGAACACAATGACCTCCACTTCAAGCATCACAAGAAGAAAGGCCATGAATAATCGCAATGAACAACTCACAAGAAACATGACATGGAAACATTCACTATTGACACCAATTGGCTCATTATTACAATCATATCGCTGATACTCTCAGGATTTTTCTCGGGGGTAGAAATAGCATTTGTCACCTCAGAACGTGTCAGAGTGGGCATTGATGCAACTCGAGGCGGCATAATCAACCGCATAATCAACAAATTTTATTCCGACTCAGACTTCTTCATCTCGACGATATTGGTAGGCAACAACATCATGCTGGTTGTTTACGGAATGGGAGCAGCGTTGCTGCTTGAGCCATGGTTACAACACATGTTTGGCGGCAATCAATTGGTGATGCTGATTGCACAAACGCTCATATCGACAGCCGTTGTTCTGTTTGCCGGTGAATTTTTTCCGAAGACCATATCACGCATAAATCCCAATAACTCATTGAGAATCTTAGCGTTACCCATATATTTATTTTACATCATCCTCTACCCTATCTCACTGTTTTCCACCTGGTTATCTCGCACGTTGATACATTTAACCGGTCTAAACATCGAGAATCCGCGATTAGGATTGATATCGGTCACTGACCTCAATGACTACCTCGAGGAGACAATCGACACGATGGAAGAAAAGGAGGAAGAAGTAGAGACCGAGGTAAAAATATTTCAAAATGCGCTCGACTTCTCATCTTGCCACTTGCGCGACTGCATGCTGCCTCGCAACGAGATGATAGCAGTGAATATAAACGCCACCACACGCGACGAACTGTCAGAACTGTTCACGTCATCAGGAAGGTCCAAAATCATCGTGTATGACGAGGATATTGACACCATCAAGGGATACATCCACGTGAGCGAGTTGTTTGACCCTGAAGTGAACTGGAAAGAGCGCATCAAGCCGGTGATATTTGCCCCCGAGGCAATGCTTGCCAACAAAATGATGCGACGCCTGCTGTCAGAAAAAAGGTCGATAGCGATAGTCGTTGATGAATTTGGCGGAACCGCCGGCATGGTCACATTGGAAGATTTAGTGGAAGAAATTTTTGGAGATATCCAAGATGAGCACGATAAAACGCGATTAACTTCAAAAAAAATTGCACCTGGGGTATATGAGCTGTCAGGGCGGTTGGAAATAGAAGAAATCAACGAACTATATGACCTCGACATACCGGAGAGCGACGAGTATCAAACACTTGCAGGCTACATACTTACGCAGACCGGAAGCATCCCCTCAGAAGGTGAAACAGTGATGCTAAACGGGCTCCAATATGACATAATCAAAAAGTCAGCAACAAGGCTCGAATTAATCAAAGTGACAAAAAAAATCACTGAAACCGAAAAATAATTGGCAAAATATTTGCACAATCCAAATAAACGTCGTACCTTTGCAGAGCAAAAGAGAAACAACGGTGCCATAGCTCAGTTGGTAGAGCAAAGGACTGAAAATCCTTGTGTCCCCGGTTCGATTCCTGGTGGTACCACTCTC
>CAYTFG010000064.1:0-9091 GCA_964436925.1 uncultured Bacteroides sp.
ACGCCGTCAATGGCTTCTTCTCGAGGGGGATGAAAATTTTTTGGGGGATTTTTGTGATATAATGTTTAATAATTTGTATTTTTGTGTATTAGTACCAAAAAAGACGAATTTTTCAAGTAAAAGAATAAGACATGGCTCAGCTACAGCATACTCCGGAAGAAGAAAACCGCATGATAGAGGCGGCTTTTGAGGAGGTCATGGATGGCTATCTCAAGAGTAATCACCGCAAGAAAGTGGAGATTATAGAGCGCGCATATCACTTTGCCAGAGAGGCACATAAGGGGATAAGGCGACGTTCGGGAGAGCCGTACATCCTACACCCGATAGCTGTGGCCAAGATAGCGAGCCAGGAAATAGGGTTGGGGTCAACCTCAATATGCGCGGCGTTGCTGCATGACGTGGTGGAGGATACTGATTATACAGTTGAGGACATCGAGCAGCATTTTGGGCCGAAGATAGCGCAGTTGGTGGCCGGTTTGACGAAAATATCGGGAGGTATATTCGGCGATAAGGCGTCGGCACAGGCTGAGAATTTCAGGAAGTTGTTGCTGACGATGAGTGAGGATATACGAGTGGTGCTGATAAAGATGGCAGACCGCCTGCACAACATGAGGACGCTGGGTTCAATGGCGCCGAATAAGCAGTATAAGATTGCGGGCGAGACGTTGTATATCTATGCTCCCCTAGCCCACCGCTTGGGGTTGTTTGCCATAAAGACAGAGCTTGAGGATTTGAGTTTTAAGTATGAGCATCCGCAGGCGTATGAGAAGATAAGCCAACAAATCAAGGAGAGCGAGGCCGGAAGACAGAGCGTGTATAGCGATTTTTCGGCACCAATCAATGAGTTATTGAAGAAGATGGGACTGAAGTTTGAGTCAAAGGCTCGAATGAAGTCGGTCTATTCGATATGGAAGAAGATGGAGGCGAAGCATATACCCTTTGAGGAGGTTTATGACTTGTATGCGATGCGCATCATCTTTGATTGTCCCAATCAGGCGGATGAGAAACGTATATGCTGGAATATTTATTCGGCAATAACGGATATATATAAATTGCACCCTGACCGCACGAGAGACTGGATATCCAGCCCGAAGGCAAACGGCTATCAGGCGTTGCACTTGACAGTGATGGGTCCTGACGGCAACTGGATAGAAGTTCAGATAAGGAGCCGAAGGATGGACGAAATCGCAGAGAAGGGATTTGCAGCGCACTGGAAGTATAAGATTGGCGAGGGCGACGAGGAGTCGGAGTTGACGGTGTGGTTGCGCACCATCAAGGATATACTGGATAATCCGGAGCCAAGTGCGATAGATTTTCTAGACACGCTGAAGCTGAATCTATTTTCGTCGGAAATCGTGGTGTTCACGCCGAAGGGTGAGTTGCTGACGTTGCCCACGGGGTCAACAGTGCTGGATGTGGCGTTTGAGCTGCACAGCGAGCTGGGAATGCACTGTATCGCGGGTAAGGTAAATCACAAGTTGGTTCCGCTGAGCCAAAAGCTGAAGAGCGGTGACCAAGTGGAGGTATTGACTTCACAATCACAATATCCCAAGAATGAGTGGATAAACATGCTACACACGGCGAAGGCCAAGACAAGACTGCGCCAGGTGTTGAGGAGAGTGAGAATACCGGTGATAGACAAGGGCAAGGAGCAGTTGGAGAAGTTCTTGAAAGAGAACGACATAGAGAATAACAATGAAACGATGACACGTATCATGGGGATACTACATGTACAGACACATGATGACGTGTATTATGAGATAGGTAATAACGAGGTAACGCTGGGCGATTATCTGGTGACGACCTTGAAGAAAGCGGCAGCAAGCACTCAGCGGTCATTGCTGAAGAAGATATTCAGAATGGGCAAAAAGTCGTCGAGCAAGAAGGAAGAAGAAGTTCCCGAAGAGCGCAACGAGGCGAAAGAAGAGAAGCCCGCAATAGATACCAAAGAGACGTATATGCTCCACTATGACGAGCATGGGGCAAACTTCAAGATAGCGGAGTGTTGCAGTCCCATCCCGGGCGATGAAGTGTTGGGCTTTATCAATCCTGACGGAGAAGTGGTGGTACACGCGCTGACGTGTCCGCGCGCAGCAGTGCTGAAGGCAAGCTACGGGCCGAGGATAGTAACGACGAAATGGGAAAGCGTCAGAGGAAAGTTTATGGCGCAAGTCAACATCGAAGGCGTAGACCGACAAGGCATATTGCAGGAATTGATACAGATGATATCGACAGTGCTGTCACTGGATATCAGAAAGCTGGACATCGAAGCGACAAACGAAGTGTTTGCTTGCAAGTTATATGTAAGAGTGGATGACACGGGCGTTGTTGACGACTTGTGCCAGAAAGTAATGAAGATAAACGGTGTGAAGAGCGCCACGAGAATATAATAAACACAACGCAAATGATAGAGATACCTAAAAAAGGCTTTACATCACGACTACTAGTGACCATAATAGCCGCAATAATAATCACCTATTTCTATCCTCGACTGGAGCAAAACAGGTTCAAGTATGAGGAAGGAAGGCCATGGAGCTACGCGAAGTTGATAGCACCATTTGACATACCGATACATCCCGACTCGGCGTCAATCAAGAAGGCAAAGGACTCTATCAGCCAAAAGTTCATACCGATATACACGTTTAACGCCAAGTATGCCGACTCAGTGATAGCCAACTTGCGCGGGCTGGATAACTTGAGCAAGCGCAGAGTGAGCGCTGCCATCACGCATTTCTATAACAACGGCGTGGTTGATAACGAGACCGGAGAGAAGATTGTGGCAGGAAAGCTTGACACGGTGAGAATCATCAACGGAAACGTGATAAACAAGCGCAGCACGTCAGCGATGGTGACCGAAAGGACACTCTACAAGATGCTTGACTCGATGTCAACGCCCAGTCAAACGGGACTCGCAAGGAGCAATCTCAAAACGCTTATAAAGCCCAATGTGGCATACGACGAGAGCACCAGCCAACAGTTGATGGAGCAAGAATTGCTGCCCTACACGAGTGACCGCGGTGTGATACAGCAAGGCCAAACGATAATAGACAAGGGAACGATAATCTCGGCTCAGGACTATATCAACTTGCAGACCTATGAGCAAATGAGAGATGATGCGCTCCACTCGTCGTCGCAGAATGATATGCTGATATTGGGCGGACAAGCATTATTTGTGGTGATACTGGTGACAGCGTTGTTGCTGTACTTCTACATATTTGCGATAGATATATACAACAATATGCGTGCATATATCTATATACTTGTGTTACTGATAGGTACGTTCTTGTTTGCAGTGGTGATGGACCGATTCTTTGTTGACGGAGTTTACATCGTTCCGCTGGCGCTGGTGCCCATCATGGTGCTGGTATTCTTTGACGCAAGGACGGCGCTGTTTGTCAGCGTGATAGATGTGTTGTTGTGCAGCGCATTTGTGACCTTCCCGCTAGAGTTTATCTTCTTGGAAATAACGGGCGGAATGGCAGCCATATACTCGTTGAGAGAGCTGTCACAGCGTTCACAATTGCTGAGAACGGCGTGCTTCATAGCGTTGACCTATTGGGTGGCCTACATCGCACTAGAATTGATGCTGAACGGCTCAACCAACGGATTCCAAATAACAATGATAGGATATTTGGCAATCAATGCGGCGTTGATATCGTTTGCCTACATATTGATGTTTGTAGCAGAAAAGGTGTTTGGCTTCACGTCAATAGTAACACTTGTGGAACTTGCCGACATCAACAACAGCTTGCTCCGCGAGCTATCGGATAAATGTCCTGGGACCTTCCAGCACTCAATGGCGGTGTCAAACATGGCATCAGATGCGGCTGCGAAAATAGGGGCAAATGTGCAACTGGTGAGAGCCGGAGCACTGTATCATGACCTTGGAAAGATGAGCAATCCCGCATTTTTCACCGAAAATCAAGGCGGTGTCAACCCTCACGAGTCATTGCCACCGACACGCAGCGCCGAGATTGTCATCAATCACGTGAACGACGGATTGAAGATTGCAGATAAAGCCAAATTGCCATCGGTAATCAAAGATTTCATCAAGGAGCACCACGGACGCGGACAAGCAAAATACTTCTATTTCACTTATTGTCAGCAACATCCCGAAGAGAAAGTGGACCCGGCACCATTCACCTACCCCGGTCCCAATCCACAATCTCGCGAGACATCAATCATGATGATGGCTGACGCAGTGGAAGCAGCATCGCGCTCGTTGAAAGAACATACAGCCGAGTCAGTCACCAACCTAGTCAACAAAATCATAGACGGACAGATTGCAGACGGCTTGCATAACGATTCACCGCTATCATTCAAGGATATAGCAATCATCAAAGATACATTTATCAAGAGATTGAAGACGATGTATCACGCAAGGATAGCCTATCCCGATGACCCCAACAAGAAACAGCAAAACGAGGGTAATGCACAATAATAGCGGGAAATTTCCGTTATAAATAGATGATGAAACATCTACGGCTCAATCACATAATATATTGCGTGGCAGTATTGATGAGCGCCGTGGCCTTGGGAGGTTGCGGCACTAAGAAAAATACGGCCATGTCGCGTAATTATCAAGCATTTATCACGCGATACAACATATATTATAACGGCGACACGCACTATAAAGAGACGTTGGCCGACATGGAGTCGAAGTATGAGGACGACTACTCAAGGATGGTGTTTATGCACCCGATTGACGCCAAAAACGACCCGAAAGCGCCACAGCCAAGCGGGTCATTTGACCGTTCGATAGAAAAAGCCCAAAAAGCAATACAAATACGCTCGATAAAGAAGCGTCCGGCAAAAAAATCAGGTAAACACGACGCAAAATACAAAGAGTGGATGAAGCGCGAGGAATATAACCCGTTTCTTCACAACTCATGGATGATGATGGGCCGTGGTCAATACTTTAACGGCGACTTCCTGGGCGCAGCCTCAACATTCCTGTATATTTCCAAGCACTTCAAATGGTTGCCCAAGACGGTGACCGAGGCAAAACTGTGGCAAGCGCGCAGTTATGTGTCAATGGGATGGCTGTTTGAAGCCGAAACTATATTGACAAGAATCAAGCCCGACGACATCGCGACGAGCGGAACGCTGACAACGCTCTATAACTTCACATACGCCGACTATCACATCAAGAGCGAGAATTATGAGCAATCAGTGCCCTATCTTGAAGCGGCTGCAAAGGGCGCCAAGGGGGCACAGAAGACGCGTCTTAACTTCCTCTTGGGGCAGATTTATGCACGAATAGGGCAAAATCAGAAGGCTTATAAAGCTTACCAAAAGGCCGGAAGCGCATCGTCGGCAAGCTATCGCACAAAATTTAACGCGCGCATCAAGCAGAGCGAAGTTTACCAAGGCAATAACATTGAGCCTGAGGTGAAAGCGCTGAAGCGCATGACAAAATATGACCGCAACAAGGAATACCTCGACCAAGTGTATTATGCGATAGGAAACTTGTATCTCACGCGCGGGGACACCGTTCACGCCATTGAGAACTACGAACTTGCGGCACAAAAATCGACAAGAAACGGCATAGACAAGGCCATCAGCCAGTTGACACTCGGTAACTTGTATTTCATCAAGCGAAAATATGAGAAAGCGCAGCCATGTTATGCCGAGGCAATACCCCAAATCACCGAGAGCTATCCCGACTATGAGATGCTCAAGCGCCGTAGCGATGTGCTCGATGAACTAGCTATTTACAGCCAAAACGTGACATTGCAAGACTCGTTGCTGAAGCTATCGGCAATGAGCGATGAAGAGCGCATGAAGGTGATTGAGAAAATCATCAAAGAGCTCAAAGAAAAAGAGAAAAAAGAAGCCGAGGAGGCCAAGCGCGAAGAATATTTGTCACAACAGCAAGCGCAAGGTTCAAACATGAACAGCAACAGCGCATCGGCACCGACATCGTTCAGCATCAACAGCGACAACTCGTGGTACTTCTACAATACGGCAACCAAAAATGCCGGTAAGACCGAATTCCAAAAGCGTTGGGGCTCAAGAAAGCTGGAAGACGATTGGCGCCGAAGAAATAAGGCAACATTCAGCACGTCAGACTTTGACAATGACAACGACGGCGAAAATGCTGAAAACGGCGACAATCCTCAAGCCAACGACACCACAAATATCTCGCCCGAAGAGAAAGAAAAACTCGCCAAGAGCGAAGACCCGCACTATCCCGAGTATTATCTCAAGCAAATACCGCAGACCGACGAGGAGAAGGCCAATGCTCACGCCATTATCCAAGAAGGACTGTACATGATGGGTGTTATTCTCAAGGACAAGCTCGAGGACTATGAGGCTGCGATGGTGCAATTCAACCGTCTGCTCAAAGATTACCCCGACAACACCTATCGACTTGACGTATATTACAACATTTACTTGATGTATATGCGTCAGGGCAAAACCGCCGAGGCCGAAACTTACAGGCAGCTGATATTGAGCGACTTTGCCGACTCAAAATATGGTTTAGCGATGAAAAATCCCAATTATCTGGAAGATTTGCGCACCATGGACGACCGTCAAGAGAAGCTCTATGACGAGACTTATCAGCATTACCTCAACAACGAAAACAGCAAGGTGCATGAGGCTTATGACGAGATGATGGATAAAAATCCATTGTCCAAGATTATGCCGAAATTCATGTTCCTTCACGCACTTGCCTACGTCACCGAGCACAACACCGACAAGTTTAACGAGACACTTCGCGACTTGCTCGAGCGCTACCCCGACAGCGATGTGAGCCCGATAGCCTCATCATGGGTAAAAGGCATGGCTAAAGGTCGCAAGATAAACGAGGGAGCAACAAATATGCGCGGAATGATATGGGAAACTCGCCTGAGCAACGACTCAATCGCGGGCGAAAACGCCGAGGAGATAAAGTTTGAGATGAACCCCAATTCACCTCAACTGCTGGTATTGCTGTTCCCGATAGACCAAGTGTCAAGCAACCAATTGCTGTATGAGGTGGCAAGATTCAACTTCTCGTCATTTGTGGTTAGAGACTTCGACTTAGAGCAAATGAACTTTGGCCGACTGGGCATGATATTGATAAAAGGATTTGAAAATCAAGCCCAATTAGACCACTATCGCAAGGTGATGTCAAGCAGCTCGATGATAAAACTGCCGGAACAAGTGAGACCGATAGAAATTTCGGTTGAAAACTTCGATAAATTGCTGAAAGCAAGCGGTTCGTTTGAAGACTATTTCAAATATATCGAAGAGAAGACCTACGAGGATACCGAAGAAAAAGTTTTGGGTCCAACCGACGACAATGAGACACCTGCCGAGGCTGAAGAACAGGCAGAGCCTGAAGCCCAAGACGAGGGAGAAGCCGTGGAAGAATCAGAAGTTCAATAAAATAGCCGTAAAAATATTTTGCCAAACGAGGGCAAAATATTATCTTTGCGTAGCAGAAAACGAGAAAGTACACAAAATTTTTAGTCGTAACATACTCACTTATTGCTTTACAGACAAAGAAGCATTTTTGCATCAAAACAATTATCCTAAATAGGAAAATACTCGCCAAAAATCAGGATTTGTAAATAGCGAAGAGATAACCATACGGAGAAAAGTGTGCATGGAAAGTTTCTGTTGAGATTATTAATCACATACACAACCTATTTATTTTTTATTTATTAAATTCAATACCACTTATGTTTAAGAAATTGTTATTGGTAACTTGTATGGCCTTGTCGCTACCATGCATGGGCCAGACAAAGAATTTCAAAGCTGCGTGCTTGAACGTTGACGGTCTACCGCCGTCGATAAGCATCGTGGGGGTTAAAGTTTCACTGAATCCCGACGGCTCGCAGGAAAAAGGTTCAGAACGAATCAGCGAACTAGTTGCTCAAAAAGGTTGGGATTTCTTCGGAGTCTCAGAAGATTTCAACTATCATGACGAGCTAATTTCTAAAATCACAGACTATTACAATGTTGGCACCTACCGCGGAGAGGTAAGCTTAAGCAATTTAACATCAAGCGGGGTTAAGCCTCAAGTAAACACCGACGGTCTCGACTTGATGTGGAAAAAGAGCATGAACGCATCTGACGAATCATGGACAGCTTGGAGCAAGACCAACGGCTACACCAGCAATGGTTCAGACGAGCTTATCAAGAAGGGCTACCGCTATTATTGCGTGACCGTGGCTAACGGCTTGGAAGTTGACGTTTACATCCACCACATGGACGCCGAAACAGATGCCGCCGATATCTCAGCGCGCGAGTCACAAATCAACCAACTCGTGGCAGCAATCAAGGCTTCAGACAACCACCGTCCTATCATCATCATGGGCGATACCAACTGCCGTTACACTCGCGACAAGTTGAAAGAATTGCTCATTGACGCAATCAACGAGGACGAGCGTTTTGAAATACATGACCCATGGATTGACTTTGCGAGAGACGGTGTTTATCCCGAATATGGAACAGATGCATTGATGACCAGCGCTCTCGGCGCTCAAAAGGGCGAAGTTGTGGATAAGATTTTCTACATCAACAACAGCGATGCAAACGGCGTTGTATTGACAGCCAACAGCTATCTTCACGACACTGACTTCTCATACGCTGACGGTACACCAATCTCAGACCACTATCCCATTGTTATCGACTTCACAATCGAGAATACATCAAGCAACATCAGTGCGGCAAGCTATTATCTCCGCAATGTAGAAACCGGTGAATTCATGTGTGCCGGTTCAAACTGGGGTACTCATGCAATTGTGGGCGAAACCGGCAACTACATTACACTCGAAAATGCCGATGCTGAAGGTCAATATTACTTGCACTCAACTTGCGGTTACATTTCTCATGACGCATGGATGGACAACGCCCAAGATGTTTACACCATCAGCAAGGCTGCCAGTGGCAATTATGTAATCAAATTTGAGGACAATGGCGCAACAAAAGCGTTTACCGTATTGGACAGCAAGCGAGTTGAGGCTGAAGATTATGTAGAAAATGATTTGTCACAAGAATGGGAATTTCTCAGCAGAGATGAGCTAATTAAAGAGCTCTACACAGCAACCGAGGAGAACCCTAAGAACGCAACATTCTTTATCAGAGGCGCAAACTTTGG
>CAYTFG010000064.1:9191-11582 GCA_964436925.1 uncultured Bacteroides sp.
GGTCCTACCGAGGAGGATAATGCAGCCTACGACAAGGTTAAGAAGGCTATGGACGATGCTCAAGCAAAAGCCACAGCTATGAACTTGTATAACTATAACAATTCAGTAGTTGAAGAACGTTATGAAAACCGCGACCTCGTCGGCAACGGTGACGAGGAAGTGAAGATGACTTACGTGGCACTCGCAAATGCTGCAAAGAGTCAAAATCAAATTCCTGCCGACATGAGATATGCTATTCTAAACAATAGCTTCGAAATGGGCGATTTGACCTATTGGACAGCCGATAACGGTAGCGTAGTTGCTGACGCAGAGGCTAAAAACGCTGACGGTGTTTACACTTATAACGGTAGCTCAGTGAGCCAATCAACCGAAAATGTCATCACAATGCAAAACGGCTTGTATGAGTTGAAAGCATTGTTGTCAAACGGTGGTAAGCTCACAGCCAACGGCGTTGAGAGCGAAGCTGCAGTAGCCGAAGACGGCACATTGGCAGAGGTATCAGTACGCTTCCCTGTAACAGCAGGAGTAATTTCGTTCAGCGCAACCGGCATGGAATGTGCCGACAACTTCACCTTGACTCGTCTTGGCGATGCTGACAACTTGAACGGATATGAAATGGTTAAGGCTGCTATCGCCGATGCAACCGCTCGCGTTAAAGCTTTAGGTTCACCATATAGCGATGATTGGGACTTGAGCGAATATCAAGAGAAGGTTGACAACTATGGCATTGAAGGTAGCGGAATTGTAGAATTCAACGAAATCTATGCATTGCTCCGCGAGCAAGTGGCTAAGCGTGTTGAGAAAGAAGGCGTAAACGCTGACGCAACCGACGCAATCATCAACAATAGCTTTGAAATGGGCGAAACTTGGGGCTGGAACATTACGCTTTCAAGCGATACCGGCGTCAAGGAAAACAGCAACAGCACTTACACCACAACAGGTTGTGACGGAGACTATCTCTACAACACTTGGTACCTTGGAACCCCTGTAACACAAACCATCAGCGGCTTGTATCCCGGTACTTATAAGTTGACCGCAAAAGTTGCTTCAGACGTAAATGCCAACATTTACCTATTTGCAAACGGCAACCGCACACTGCAAACAATCACCGGCGACAAGACACAATTTGTTGAAGTATCGGTAGAATTTACCGTTGGTGAAGACCAAACAGTGACAATCGGTGTTGTTGGTGGTACCGATGCGGGCGAATATGTTGAAGACGGTTATTGGTGGTACAAGGCCGATGACTTCAAGTTGACCTACATTGGCGACGGCAAGGAAACCGTAAATGTACAATTTACCCACGCTTACCGCACATTGATTTTGCCATTCAGTCAAGAGATTCCTGAAACTATGGAAGTTTACACTGTTGACAGCTGTGGCGATGTATCAAACGGCATCAAGGTTCTCAACTTGACTAAGGTGGACAAAATCGCTGCCAACACTCCCTACTTGATTAAGTATGTAACAAGCACAAATGCTTCTCAACATCGCGCAATCAGCACAACAGAATATGACTTTGAAGGCGTTCCATCAAATGACGAGAACACTTACACCGAAGGTCTGTTGACCGGAACATTGGTTAACAAGACAGTGAGCAACGGTGCATTTGTATTTGACTCTTCAAAAGAGCAATTTGTGCAATTGGGTGACAACGAGAGCGCTGAAATCTCAGCAAACTACGCATATATCGACAATGAGGTTGCTCAAGAAGATGAGGTGACCATCATCAGCATCAACGACAACCAAATATCAACAGGCATCGAAGCTGTGATGATATCATCAAATGCCAAGGTTGATGTTTACGGCGTGAACGGCGTATTGTTGAAGACCGACGTTAACTACGCTAACGCACTTGACGGCTTGACCGAAGGCGTATATGTAGTGCGCAACGGCTCAGTAGCCATCAAGCTTGTGAAGTAATAACAAGCCACAAGCGACAATCACATAAGACAGCGAGGCATCCACATGAGGTGGGCGCCTCGCTTTTGTTATTCAGTGGCGAGGAAGTGAAAAAGTGGTGAGATTTTTTGTAAACTTTCGGAATAATGTGTTATCTTTACAGTCGGAAAAAAGACGCTTTATTCCGACTACTTTTTCAACAAAATATGCTATGAAAGATTCTGTATATCAAAAGATAAGAACAAGAATAACGCGCGGTAAATTTGGCGAGATATTCATGGTATCATCATTCCCCAAATATAACGTGGAATATTGATAAATAAAAACAGAATAAATTAGAGAAAACGCCTCCACTTACAAGCAACGTCGGCAAAATTTGCCAGTGTGGGAGACACACTGCGTGGACCTCTCGGCCCACGGATTTTCGGGCCTGTATACCCGGCAGTGCGTTCGCTAGCGCTCACTGCTACCGGGTTACCAACAAATTTG
>CAYTFG010000065.1:0-11428 GCA_964436925.1 uncultured Bacteroides sp.
AATATTGTCGCATTTCAAAAAATCACTAGCTTTGCAGTATGAAAAAAATTAAGTTGATAATATGCATGGCCGCCCTACTCCTTTCAATGCCCGTTCTGCGCGCTGTAGAGGACGATGAGGAAGATGTGTACTTCATCCTCATGGGACAGGCTGACGAGGCTATAAAGGCCGAAAAATACAGCGAGGCGGTAACGTTGCTCAACGAGGCGCTCAGGATAGACCCGGAGAACCCGTCAAACGTGCTTATTCTTTCCAATCTGGGAATGATATACAGCTACATGGACCAAGACTCACTCTCGCTGGAGTCATTAAACAAGGCGCTTGACATTGCGCCATCAATGGTAACCGTGCTTGAGAATCGCGGCAGACAGCTACTCAAGATGAATCGCGACACAGAAGCATACGCTGATTTTGAGTCAGCACTTGCCATAGACTCCATATCGACCACAGCGCGCTTCTATCACGGCATGATGGCACTATATGGCGGTGATGCGAAGATTGCCAAACGTGACTTTGACGTGCTGGAAGAAATAGTGCCCAACATTCATTCAACAAAGGTAGCCTTGGCAACCTACTATTCATTGATGAGGCAAGACAAAGAAGCTATACCCTATTATAAGGACATTTTAAAGGTGGATCCATCGCCTGAGTATTATGCGTCACTAGCGGGCTGTTATCTGGCTACAGACGACTTAAACGAAGCCTCAGCAACGATACAGAGCGGCATGGAGCGCTACCCCAGCGACGGAGAGCTGTATTACTATCGAACATGGCTTGACTTGAAGCGTTTCAGAAACGATGATGCTAAAGCCGATGCAAAGAAAGCCATTGAGCTGGGCGTAAATCCCGCAAAAATAGAACAGCTGTTCAAGCAAAAATAAAAACAATAAACCCCGATGACTACTTAGAGCCACCGGGGTTTATTATTTTCAGGCAATTGTATATTGATTATTTGCCTTTGTTTTCAGCTTCAGGAGCGATAAGTTTATAACCCTTTCCGTGAATGTTGATGATTTCAATAGAAGGGTCATCTTTGAGGTGTTTACGCAACTTGGTGATATAAACATCCATAGAACGAGCGTTAAAGTAATTGTCGTCAATCCAAATGGTCTTGAGAGCAAAGTTACGTTCGAGGATTTCGTTTACGTGAGCGCAAAGCAAGCTGAGGAGTTCAGACTCTTTGGTGGTCAACTTAGTAACCTTGTCGTCAATCATCAAAACTTGTTTTTGGGTATCAAATGTAAACTTACCAATCTTATACATAGTGATTTCTTTACCCTTCTTACCTTTCACGCGGCGGAGGATAGCTTCAATACGGAATACGAGTTCTTCCATAGAGAAAGGTTTGGTAATATAATCATCGGCACCGATTTTGAAACCTTCAAGGATATCTTCTTTAAGAGACTTAGCGGTCAAGAAGATAATGGGAACTTCCGAGTTAACGGTACGGATTTCTTGAGCAAGAGCGAAGCCGTCCTTCTTAGGCATCATAACATCAAGCACGCAGATGTCATATTTGCCTTTGAGGAATGCTTTGTAACCGCTTTCGCCGTCAGCGAAGAGGTCAGCGTTGAAACCCTTTGCTTGGAGATATTCTCTAAGCAACATGCCAAGATTTTCGTCATCTTCGCATAATAGAATACGCATACGTTCTTCCATAATTAGTTAGTTTTTAGTCAGTGGTAATATTATTATAAATTTTGATCCATTATTAAGTTCGCTTTCAGCGGTAATTTCGCCCCCGAGTTCTTTGACCATTTTGTGGACATAAGCCAATCCGAGGCCGAATCCTTTGACGTCGTGGCGATTACCGGTTGAAACGCGGTAGAATTTTTCAAAAATCTTTTTCAAATCTTCCTTTTTGATACCGATACCGTTGTCAGCGATAGTGATTTCAAGGCGCTCGTTGGAAATATTGCGGGAAGAAACCACGAGGTTGAGGGGCGTATCTTCGCGACGATATTTGACGGCGTTGTCAAGAAGATTGAAGATGATATTGGTGAAGTGCATTTCATCAACGTTGACGATAGCATCCATCGCATCAAGGTTTGCCGAAATCTTACCGCCATACTTCTCGACCTTCAATTTGAAGGTGTTGACGATGTTGTAAATGGCAAGGTTGGCATCAATGTCTTGGAGCTTGAGCGACGCCTTTTGGCGGTCAAACATTGACATCTGAAGTACCTTTTCAACCTGGAAGCGCAAACGCTTGGTTTCATCGTTAATGACCGACGAAATTTGCTGGAGCATAGCCGGAGACTTGCGCACCGATTGGTCGTTAAGCATCTGAGCAGCCAGCGAAATAGACGAAATAGGCGTCTTAAATTCGTGAGTCATGTTGTTGATGAAGTCATTCTTCATCTCGGTCAATTTCTTCTGACGGAAAGCAACGATGATGGTAAACACGAAGATTACGAGCAACAGCATTGTGAAACCGAAAGAAGGGAGCATGAACCCTATTGACGAGTAAATGTAATCTTTCTTGGTGGGGAAATAGACCTTCAAGAAGTGCAATTTACCCGAGTTGTCGTGAGGGAAAAGAGTTTGAATAAACATATTGTCTTGGTCGTTTGACGTGGTCTGGAAGCCCTGAGACTTGTAGAGTGTCACGCCGTTGCGATTGACGACAGAATATTCAAACGGAACGTTGAGGCCCAATGTGTCAAGTTCTTGGCGCAAATATTGGCGCACGGTAGCCGAGTCGGCGCGTTGACTGATGGGGCGAGAGCTGGACTGGCTGATGATGTTGATAATCACGCCGTCCAAGAGGTTCTTTTGATACTCAACCTGGCCGCGCAAAGCGTTTTGCATAGACCTGTAGTGGTTGTTTATCGCATTATTGTTACCGATTTGCAACTTATTGATTTCGCGAGCGTCACCTTTGATTGTCAAGTCGGCTTCGAGTCCTGTCAATGTCGTGAATGAATATTTTACACCACCAAGTTGAGGCGTCGGGTCACCGAGATATTGCGCATAGATAGACGAGGATTCCACATCGGCAACCCCCTCTTCCAAGAAATATCTGGCCTCATCCTGTTCCAATCTCACCGAAACGGAGTACAGACTCTGCTTTACCCCCTCAGCAAATTGGTCATATCGCATTTTAATCATGTTTTGCATATACATAATCTGCATATACAATAACCCCATGAATGCCAACGCCATAAGAATGGTTAATATCCAAATCGTAGACTTTTTCATATTAAAATAGCGCTTAAAAAATCGAGAATTAGCACCTCAATCATTTAACCTTTATTATGTTAACAATCTAATTGGCTAATTGTTTTATAAAATTTGCTTTTTTGTTTAATATTTCCGATTTAACAATTCACCCCAAAATTAACATAAAAGTGTGAATTTACAAAATATTAAGCGATATATTTTTTATTTAAGAGTACAATTTTATTAAAATCACCACTTATACCATTGATTTACAGCAATATACATTACAAAATAAAATCGAGGCAAAAATGCCCCGATTTCACAATTTTGTAACATTTCGTGATTATTTTATCGGCAAAGATTTTTTCAAAAGATAAAATCCTATCACCCCCGACAGCGTTGAACCGACAACGATGCCAAGTTTTGCGTGTTCGAGTAGCGCATGATTGGCAGGGAACGACAAGTTTGCGATGAAAATGGAGACCGTGAAACCGATGCCGCCAAGCATTGCCACCGACGCCAGGATTTTCCAATTTGTACCGGTTGGTAATTCGGCAAGACCAAGCTTCACCGTTAGCCATGAGAATAGCAAAATGCCTGAGAATTTGCCAATTACGAGTCCGACAATAACCGCCAGCGACACGCCCTCGACGATAGAAATCGGGGCGACTCCCGACAAAACGATGCCGGCATTGGCAAACGCAAACAATGGGATAATGAAGTCGTTGACAAACGGATGCAACGAGTCCTCAAGCTCCTGCAACGGAGAAATCACTTTATCGGATGCCGACTCTATTTGCTTGAGCCAGTTCATCTGCTCTTTGCTGAGAATCGAACGGCGCTCGAGCGCATCATCATTCTCTTGCCTGAAGTTGGAAATGGAAGTACGGATTATCTTGACATAGCGCTTGGGGGCGAACACCGGAGTCGCCGGAACACAGAACGCCACGAGCACTCCGGCAATAGTTGGATGGATTCCCGAGTTGAGAAAAAGCAGCCAAACTACACCGCCAATGCCCAGATAAAAGATTTTAGTTTTAATTGAAAGTAATGAGCCTAACAGCAACACTCCCAATAATATAGCCGAGTACACAAGTAACATCGGTTGGATGTGAGTTGTATAGCAAGTTGCGATTACAATAATGCCGCCAAGGTCATCAACAACAGCCAGTGTGGTCAAGAAAACTTTCAGCGACACCGGTACGCGCGGGCCCAACAACGTCAAGACGCCGAGCGAAAATGCGATATCGGTAGCCATGGGGATTGCAGCGCCACCGGCATAATCCTTTCCATGAGCTAAAATACTGAAAATCAGCACAGGAACAATCATTCCACCAACGGCAGCGACAATGGGAAGCATCGCCTGCTTAATTGATGACAATTCGCCCACAAGCACCTCGCGTTTAATTTCGAGACCAATGGAAAAGAAGAAAATAGCCATCAATGCATCATTAATGAATGTGTGGACAGTCATGATTTTACCGCCATGGCTAAACAAGTCATATCCACCCAATTGCAGTCGAATGGGCTGTGACCACGCTTCGAAATACAGGGAACTCAAAGGTTGAAGATTTGCTACAATTATTGCAAGCAATGTGGTGAAAATCAAAATATTTCCTCCGGTAGCATGTCGTCTCAAAGCTTGTCTACAAGCATAAAATACAGTCGCAGTTGCACTAGTCCCTACAGAAGATTTCATAGTGTAATAATATTTGTTTTTGTATCCAAACAATTAAACACGCCACACCGCATAATTGTTCTTATGATTAGTTATTCAACAACTAGTAAAAAAAGTTAATCCGCCGTTGCGACGCTAACCCTATTCACATTTTGAATGTTGTATAATAAGTTTTTTAAATTCCATTGATGATAAATTAAGCAGAATTTGCGATAAGTAACACCTGCTACCGCGCTGTCGGCGCTTTGACTTGTGAATCATTCTCTTAAACACACAATTATTTATGAACAACAATTATTATTTGCTAAAATGCTTGCTATTGCTCATTCCCTGTGTAGTCTCAGCGCAGGACGACGGCTACAATCGCTACCTCGACACGCAGTTGGGGCCGCAATGGACCGACAATGAGCACTTTGACAGCACAATCTTGGAAAATACCGAGTGGTGGCGCATGTTTGACGACCCGCTGCTCGATTCACTGGTGACGGTTGCCCGCGCCAACAACTATAATGCCCTCATGGCAGCGCGCCGAGTGACAGTAGCGCGCAACACCATGAAGGCAGCCACGTCGAGCTATTACCCCGAAATATCCCTCAACATCGGTTACAACAAAGGGCGCTCGTCGGGCGAGATGTACGGCAAAAACGGGGCATCTACCCACTACGACTATTGGAGCGGCTCGGTGAGTGCGTCATGGGAAATTGACATTTTCGGCAAAATCACCGGTGCGGTCAAGGAGAAAAAATCGCTGTGGCAAGCCTCACGCGCCGATTACGCCGCCGTGATGCTTTCGCTCGAGGCTCAGGTGGTAACTTCATACATTCAAGTCAAGGCGTGGCAAGCCCAGTGGAACATCGCCAACGCCCACTCCGAGCAACAGCTGCGCATTGTCAAGATGACCGAAAACCGTTTCGAGGCTGGACTAGCCTCAATGCTTGACGTGACGCAAGCGCGCACACTCTATTACTCCACCATCGCCTCAATTCCGGGGCTGGAGAGCTCCATCATCGCCGGAATAAATGCCCTCGGCGTATTGCTGGGCAATTCCGCCGACAACCTCCACATCAACATCCCTTTCACGGGGAAATTACCTGACTACAACCAAATGGTGGCGGTGGGCATCCCCATGGACTTGTTGCGCCGACGCCCCGACGTTGTTGAGGCAGAAAAGCAACTGGACAGCTACGCTGCAGCCCTGGGGATTGCGCGCAAAGACTACCTGCCGTCGCTGACCTTGACCGGAAGCATAGGCACAGCTTCACGCAGCACAGCCGACATTTTCAAGCACGACGGATTGACCTACAGCGTCGTCCCCACCCTCTCGTGGACAATCTTTGACGGCCTAGCACGCAAATATGCCGTTGCAAACGCCAAAGAACAACTCGAAATGGGCATTGAGAACTACAACATGACCATCATCACCGCCGTTGAAGAAGTGGACAACGCCATCACCGCCTATCTCAAAGACCTGCAATACATCTCGTTGCTGGAAAAGGTGGTCACAAATGCCGAGCAATCGGTAACGCTCGCCGTTGACCGCTACAAAAACGGGCTCACACCGTTCAGCGACGTTGTCAACGCTCAGATGAACTTCTTGGAATACCAAAACACCATGATTACCGCACAAGGCGACGCACTAACCTCCATTGTGAGCCTCTGCAAAGCCTTGGGCGGTGGATGGAATGTCGATATGATTCAATAAAAAAAATCAAACACAATATCTATGAATACACTCAGCAAAAACCTCGTCATCAATGCGTTACTTCTATTCGCTGCGCCACTCATCTCCTGCACAAAGAGCGCCGACAGCGACACCGTCTCAGCATTAATGGCTGTGGACGTGGCAACACCCGTTGTTGACTCCATCGTGCTCTACAAATCTTACCCCGGCACGCTCACCGCCAACGAAGAAGTGAACCTCGTGGCGCGCGTCAACGGTTATCTCGTCGCCAAGCCCTACAAGCCCGGCGATTTTGTCAAGAAAGGCACGACGTTATACCTCATCGAGGACGCTGCTTACCGCAACGCCGTGGCGCAAGCACAAGCGCAATTGGAGACAGCCCGCGCCACCAACATCTACGCTCAAAACCAATACGAGGCCATGAAGAAAGCGCTGGCAAGCGATGCCGTTTCGCAGATGGACGTCATCCAAGCCAAGTCAAACCTCGACGAGAGCATAGCATCAATAGAAAATGCCGAGGCTGCTCTGCTCACCGCACAGACCAACCTCGGTTACTGCACCGTCAAAGCGCCCGTTGACGGCCGTGTCAGCTCCTGCCCTTACGGCGTGGGCGACTATCTCTCAGGCTCGGCGTCGCCCGTGACACTGGGCCGCATCTTCAATGACGACTTGATGGTGGCAACGTTCAACATTGACGATGACCAATACATTGACTTTGTCAACTCCGACAAGGGCAAGGACAAGATTGATTACTCACACATGCCCGTAACGTTCTCCGAACCGCTCCCCCACTCCTACACCGCCGACCTCTACTATATGTCGCCGTCAATCGACTCATCAACCGGCACAATGACCGTCAAAGCCCACATCAGTAATCCGTTTCAAGAGCTCAAAAGCGGTATGTACCTCACCATTGGTTTGCCTTACAGCATCGCACCCAAAGCTATTTTGATTAACGACGCATCAATAGGCACCGACCAACTAGGCAAATATGTCTACGTTGTCAATGACTCAAACAAGGTGGTTTACACGCCCGTCAAGGTGGGCGGCATCGTCAACGACACCCTGCGCGTGGTCACTGACGGCTTGACTCCCGACTCCCGCTACGTCACCAAGGCGCTGCTCAAGGTGCGCGACGGCATGAGCGTAAAACCGGTAATGAATTAATTGCAAACCGTCTTAGCTTTATCAATTATGTTTTCAAAGTTTTTTATTGAGCGCCCCATTTTTGCCACTGTTTTGGCAATTCTCATGATTATTGTCGGGCTGGTGACCGTCAAGTCGCTGCCGGTGGCGCAATTTCCCGATATCACCCCGCCGACGGTCCAAGTTTCCACAACCTACCCCGGTGCCGACGCCGAGACCGTCGCTAAGGTCGTTGGCGTCCCCATAGAGGAGCAAGTCAACGGTGTAGAGGGAATGATGTATATGAGTTCGTCATCGAGCTCAGACGGCAGCTATAGCCTCACAGTGACCTTTGAAGTGGGCACCGACCTGGACATGGCCACGGTGAAGGTCCAAAACCGCATCGCACTGGCTGAGTCCTCGCTTCCGTCATCGGTGAAGCAGCAAGGCATCTCGGTGAAGTCACAGTCCACAAACATCGTCCTGTTTGTCGCCATCGAGAGCGACAACCCCGCACTTTATGACGCGCTATATCTCACCAACTACGCCAAACTCAACCTCGTTGACGAAATATCACGTATTGACGGCGTGGGTGGCTGCGATGCCTTCGGTGCAGGTGAATATAGTATGCGCATCTGGCTCGACCCCGAGAAAATGCGCATTCGCGGACTCACACCCGCCGACATCTCCTCACTCATTACGTCCCAAAACATGGAAGTATCAGCGGGAAGTGTGGGCGCACCACCGTCAGGAACCAACGATGCATTCCAGTTGACCGTAACCTCACAAGGACGCCTCACCACAGTCGATGAATTTGAAAATATCGCCATAAAAGTCACTGACGACGGTAGCATTCTCCGTCTGCGCGACATCGCCACCGTTGACCTCGGCAGCCAAACCTACAACCAAGTGTCGCGAGTTTCAGGCAACGAGGCAGGACTCATGGGCATCTACCAACTACCCGGTGCAAACGCTCTTGACGTGGCAAAGCGCGTGGAGACACGTCTTGCCGAGTTGGCGCAATACTTCCCCACGGGCGTAAATTACCGCATCATCATGAACACCACCGAATTTGTCAGTGCGTCAATCGACGAGGTGCTTGTAACGTTTTTAGAGACCACGCTCATCGTGATGATTGTCATCCTCCTGTTCCTGCAAAACTGGCGCGCGGTAATCATCCCCATGCTCACCATCCCCGTGTCGCTCGTCGCCACATTTGCCGTCATGAAACTTTTGGGCTTTACCATCAACACGCTCACGCTGTTTGGCTTGGTGCTCGCCATTGCCATCGTTGTTGATGACGCCATTGTGGTGGTCGAGGACTGCGCGCGCATCGTCGACGAAGGCAAGCTGACGCCACGGCAAGCCGCCGAGAAGGCCATGAAGGAGCTACAAGGCCCTGTTATAGGCGTCGCTCTGGTGTTGATGGCTGTGTTCATCCCCACGGCCTTTATCAGCGGTATCACAGGCGAGCTATACAAGCAATTTGCGCTCACAATCGCCGTTTCCACCGCATTCTCGGCGTTCAACGCCCTGACGTTTACCCCCGCAATGTGTGCGCTGTTCTTGACACCGCGCCGTCCCGCCACATTTATCCTCTACCGCTGGTTCAACCGCGTTTTCAGCGGTTCACTCAACGGCTACACACGCCTCATTGACCGTATGCTCCGCCACCCCATGTTGTCGCTCGTCGTCTTCATCGGCATCTGCTTCTTGGCGTTCTGGGGCTTCTCCCGTTGGCGCACAAGCTACATTCCCGAGGAAGATATGGGTTATTTCATGACGTCGGTACAGCTGCCGTCGGGGGCATCATTGCAGCGCACTGACAGCATCGTCAATCATCTGTCGCGCCAAATCAAGCAAATTCCCGAAGTCAAAGACGTCATTTCGGTGTCGGGCACGTCGTTCATTGGCGGTGGCGCAGGAAGCAACGTCGGTTCGATATTTGTCATCCTCGAGCCGTGGAAAGACCGCAAGACACCCGGGACGTCGGCTGAGGACATCATCGCCAAGGTCAACGCCATCTCGGCCAACATCCAGGAAGCCATTGTCTTTTCCATCAATCCGCCCGCCATTCAAGGACTGGGCATGTCGTCGGGCTTACAAATGCAGTTGCTGGACATCAACAACCTCGGCGCAAATCAATTGGCGCTTGCGTTGGGCGAGATACAGCGCACCGCTGCCGATGACAAGCGCATAGCCTCGGTAACGTCGCTATTTGAAGGCACCGTTCCGCAATATTCGCTGAAAATTGACCGCGACAAGGCCAAACTGGAAGGGCTCACCATCAGCGACATCTATTCAGCGCTGTCGTCATACATGGGCGGTACTTATGTCAACGACTTTGTGGACTTTGGCCGCATCTATGAGGTAAAAATCGCCGCCGATGCCTCGGCACGCGCCCACGCTGACGACATCATGAAGCTGTGTGTGCGCAACAAGCAGTCACAGATGGTGCCGTTCGCCTCATTTGCCACCATAGAGCCCGCCATGGGCGAATCAACAGTCAGCCGTTACAATATGTATAACACGGCGTCACTCACCGCCACTCCTGCCGCCGGTGTCAGTTCGAGCGAAGGCATTGAGGCCATGCGTGAGATTGTTGACAAGGCTGTGGGCGATAACTTCGGCTACGCATGGACCGGTGAGGCCTACCAAGAGACACAAGCGGGCACAACCGTCAGCATTGTCTTGCTGTTTGCCGTCATCATCACCATCCTCGTCCTTGCTGCGCAATATGAGTCGTGGACCAATCCGCTCGCCGTGGTGATTACCATGCCCACAGCCATCCTCGGTACAATCATCGGTTGCATAGTGATGAACCAGAGCATCAGCATCTACACCCAGATTGGTATTATCCTTCTCTTGGGGCTGTCGGCAAAGAATGCCATCCTCATTGTGGAATACGCCATCGACTTCCGCAAGGTGGGCGTACCGCTGCGACAAGCCGCACTCGATGCCGGGCGCATACGCTTCCGCCCCATCATCATGACCGCACTGGCGTTTATCTTCGGTATTATGCCCATGCTGTTTGCCTCGGGTGCCGGCGCAGCCTCTCGATTGTCGCTGGGCACAGCCGTGGTCTTCGGTATGACCGTCAACGCCATCGTCGGCACGCTCTTCGTCCCCAACTTCTGGGAATTGCTGCAGTCGTTCCAAGAGAAATACCTCTCAGGGCTATTCAACACTGCCGACCGTCGCAACAATAATATCGACACAAATATCACTACACCGCGCACGGGACCGGGCTCAAAAATTTAATTTTCCTCATTGCGGGTCGACTTTCATTGTCGGCCCGCATTTTTATCAAAAAAATTTACCATACTAACATTCTATTATGTAGCCCGTTAGCGCCAAAGTCCGCATAAAAAGCCATTTTTCTTTCAAAAAAAGTTCCTCAAAAATTTGCACATATCAATCATTCTTCATAACTTTGCACTCGGTTAACGAAATGACCACCTCGGGGCGTAGCGCAGTCCGGTTAGCGCACCTGCTTTGGGAGCAGGGGGTCGAAGGTTCGAATCCTTTCACCCCGACAGAAAAAAGCACTTACTTCACTGAAGCAAGTGCTTTTTTTGTATATGTATGTGACCGGAGAGGATGAATTTGTGGTTAACACTAAGATTGTCCATCGCGAGACACCCCACCACAGTGACGGCATGGTGAGAGCAAACTGAGAGCAAACTATAGAGTTTTCACCAACTTTTCTGTTCCAAAATTTGTTTACAAAAAGAAAAGGTTGTATCTTCGCAGTAATAAAACGACGATAATCGGTTCCTACC
>CAYTFG010000066.1:0-11389 GCA_964436925.1 uncultured Bacteroides sp.
TTTCAGTATTCATATATTCTGTCGATTTCAAATGCAAATGTACTTTAAAATTCTGGTAGTTGCAAAGATTGAGTATAACAATCTTTTATTCTCTACAAATTGCAATTTTTGCACGATATTTTCATTTAATTTTGAACTTTTGTATAAAAAATGCTATTTTTGTGATTCTTAATACACATTTTATGAGAAAAGCTCTTAGTATTATACTTTTATTCGTGATGCATTTTTTTATATCTGCACAAAGTCGTGCCGATATCTCGTCGCGTCTTGACGAATTAAATAACTCTCGATTGAAAGATAGCAAAAGCGTTATTACGCCTATATATAAGACGTTTATATATGCTATTAACAATGACATGACTATGGAAAGTGCACGTGCGCTTACTTATCTCGCGTGGTGCCTTTATGATAACCATCAACCTGAATTGGCTATTCAGGCGTTTGACTATGCTCAAATTTTTTGCCCTGTAGATAGCACTAAATTAGCTAATTTAATTTCGCTTGGTATCGGCGCTTGCAATGCGCAGACCGGTGACTATGTCAAGGGCGAACAAATGCTCATAAACAGCCTCAAATTAAGCCACAATGCCGGTAATCGTCGCGAGGAGATGATGATTAATACTTATCTCGGCGATTTGTATTCCAATCAAGCCAAGGAGTCTAAGGCTAAAGCTCACTTTCTCGAGGGGCGACGCATCGCTCATGAAATTAAAGACACCGTCTTTGAAAGCGCTTTGCTGTGTAATTTAGGCATCATGTCGGTCGCTGAAAACAATGCCGAAGATAATTTCTTCACTGCTATTGATTTGAGCCGTGAAGCGGGCATTACTAAAGTTGAATGTTATTCCTATGTCAATCTCGCTGAGTTCCAATTTAATAAGTCGGAATATGATAAGGCTTTGCGCACCTTGGACCGCGTGAACCGCTTGTTGCCCGACATCCCCACAAGCGACCCCATTTTGGCTTATTTGCACGAACTCACAGGCTCCATCTATGCCTCTCAGCAAGATTATGTCGCGGCCTACAATCAAATGCAAATCGCTTCACGCCAAAAAGTTATTGCCGATACGCGCATTAAACAGGAACGTGCCCAATACACGTTGATGATGAAGGATATCGTCAAGGAGTGTGAGATGTATCGCCTGCGTGAAAAAGATACCGCCCATCAATCTGCCACACGTCTGTATGTCTCCTTGATTATCATTGCTCTTATCATCGCCGTTGCCTTCATTCTGCTCTATCGCCATGCCGTTAAACAGCGCAAGGAGTTAGTCAATAAATCCAATGTTATCAACACTTTGCAACTCACCAACGATGCAAATGTCGTTGAATATCAAGACGTAAAACATGCTGCGGACTATCTTTACGGTTATTATCACGGCCGCAACAATCTCTTGGAAAAGATTTCTCAGATGGTCAAGGAAAGTTACAAGTTAAATGGCTCCCAACTTTCTGTCGCTCTCCGAAATATCAATAATTTTGTAACTCAATGTATATCAAAGGAGAATAGTCATGAATATGTGGCTAGACTAAGCAAGGAAAATGAGGATTTTGTAAAACGCTTATTGGCGAAATACCCTCAGTTGTCAAAGACCGATGTTCAGTTGGCTACTTATTACCGTTTGGGGCTTTCTACTCGCGATATTTCCAAACTTTCGGGCAAGTTGGCCACCAGCGTTACAACATCAAGATATCGCCTGAGAATGGACTTGAATTTACCCGAGGACGTTGATTTAACTGAATTTTTCCAAAAAATCTAGTAAAATTCATTTTGTAAACATCTGTAATGAATTAATACCTTAATAATTAATCTGTTAGCTTTGAAGTTGTAAACACTAAAATTCTCAAAATTCGATTGTGTAAACAGCTATTTGACACTATAAATTGTTCCTTTTGGCACCGTAACGATAATTTTGCAATCATTATTTAATAATTCAACATGAGAACAAAATTCATCGTTTTATGAACAAATTAACTCTTACACTCACAGCTTTTGCTATGTCACTGGTCACCGCATTGCCGGGGAGTGCTTTGCCGCTTAAACAAGGCGCTAAAGCTCCTGACATGAGGAACTATGTTGATAAAGCTTCTTTAGCAAAATGGCCGTCGGCTAAGGTTAGCCACGGCGCTACTCGCCTGGAAAAACTTTCTCCAAGCAATCTAACACCCAAACAAACCATCAATGTTAAAGAATTTGCTACTGAAAATTCAAGTAAATCATTCAAATGTGCACTCCTTTATTCTGATAATTGGGAGGAAGATGAAGAGCTTTATGGTGCTTATTCTTTCAATTTGACTAACCCAAACGTATTTACCAGCCTCTACCGAAACACCGACTATCCTGTAAATGGTGGTGGTTTCTTCACCGACGGTAAATATTATTTCACCAGCTATGTTGCTGATAGCTGGGGTTATGACTATGAAGTAAAGACCTACATTGTTGATACCAATACTTGGAAAGTATCATCAACAGTTACTCAAAGCAATCTTTACGCACTTGCCACTGACTTGTCTTATGACCCTGTCGAAAACGTCGCTTTCGGTTCGTTCTATTCAGGCCAAGATGGTAAGAGTTATTGGGGCTATATGAACCTCGAAACTTGCGAAGTTACTCAAATCGCTTTGCTTGACGGTTCTTTGGTTGCCGTTGCTGTTAATGAGCAAGGTCAAGCTTACGCTATTACCGATGCCGGTGTGCTTGTAAAAGTAGATAAATATACCGGTAAATTAACAGTTATCGGTAAAACCGGTATTACCCCTTCTTATCTCCAATCTGCAACTTTTGATGAAGATGGAACTCTCTATTGGGCAGCTAGTTTCACTGACGGCTCTACAGGATTGTTCACCGTTGATACTACCAATGGTCATGTTACACGCGTAAATGCATTCACTAATTATGAAGAAGTTGTTGCTCTTTACGCTGACCCCAAAGCTGCTGATGAAGGTGCTCCTAAAGAAGCTACCAATTTGGCTCTCAACTTCATTGATGCTGCATTGACAGGCGTTTTCTCTTTTGATATCCCCGCTCAAGACAATCAAGGCGCTGATATCAGCGGAAATGTTAATTATACAGTCTTCGTTGACGGTGTTCAGTCAACTACCGGAACTGCTACTGCAGGTGGCTCGGCTACTTTGACTTTGTCTGTTGCCAGTGCCGGTGTTCACACTTTCGCCGTTAAACTTTCTAACGATAAGGGTAGCAGCAAGCGTGCATCAATCTCTAAGTGGATTGGTATTGACCGCCCTGTTGCCGTTACTGATTTGACTCTTACCAAGTTGGATAAATTCAAAGCTTCATTGTCTTGGACTGCTCCCACCAAGGGCGCTCGCGATGGTTTCTTTGATGCTTCTCGATTGAGCTACACTGTAACCCGTCTCTCCGACAATGTTGTTGTTGCCGGCAATTTGAAGGCTACAACTTTTGAAGATGAATTGAAACTTGATGGTCAAGCTTATGTTACCTATCAAGTAACTGCTTATGCTGATGATGTTGAAGGTGCTTCGGCTGTTTCTAATGGCGCGGTTTTTGGTAACGCATTCGTTCCTCCCGTACAATTTGACTTCAATACCGAAGCTGATTATAACTTGTTCACTGTCATTGATACTAACGAAACCGTTAGCCAAGACTCCGGTTGCTGGCTATATAGCCCGAGCGGTCAATGTGCCGGTTATAACTGCGGTACCAAGGATGGTGACGACTGGTTGATTACTCCTGATATTGAGCTCAAGAGTGACCGCGAATATGTTTTCTCTTACGAAGTTTTGTGCTATTCTGATTATTGGCCTGATAACTACGAACTTTACATGGGCGCCGGCTCTACTGTTGAAGCTATGAAGACCAAGCTCGTAGATAACACTGAAATTTATTGGGAAGACTATCGCACTAATACTCTTAAGGTTACTGTTAATGAAGATGGCATCTATAACTTCGGTTTTAGAGCTTTGTCTGAAGCCGGTGGCGCTTTCTTCCTCGTTGATAGTATCGTCGTTAGTGAAGGTCACATGTTGAAAGCTCCTACTGCCGTTACTGACTTAAACGCTGTTGCAGGTGACAAAGATTCTTTCAGCGCAACTGTTTCATTTAAAGCTCCTTCGGTAGCCGTTGATTCTACCAAACTTGAATCTATCAGCAAAATCGTTGTTTCTCGCAATGGTGAAGCTGTAAAAACTTTTGAAAATCCTGCTCCCGGTGAGTCTCTATCATTTGTAGATGAAAATATCACCGCTGCCGGCAATTATACTTATACCGTTGTCCCTGAGAATGCTGTAGGCGTGGGCGTTTCAAGTGAAACCACTGTTTGGGTTGGTATTGACACTCCTGTTGAACCATCCAATGTCTTTGTTTCTCTCAAAGATTCTCATCCTGTTTTGTCTTGGGAAGCTCCTGTAGGTCGTGGAGCAAATGGCGGTTACGTTGACACTGATTCTTTGACTTATATCGTTTATAGTCAAGATGCTGATGATGTCCTTGCTTCTGACCTCAAGACTCTAAATTATACCGATACTCTCGCTTCTATCTCTGATGAAGGCACTCAAAAGGTTCACCAATACGGCATTTATGCTAAGTCTGTTGCCGGTATCGGTAATCCTGCAATTGCTTACGCTATCAGTGGCGAAAAATATAGCTTGCCGTTTACCGAATCATTCAAGAACGGTTCTACCAGTCAATTATGGGCTATTTCAGGAACTTATGAATCTTGGTCTATCGCTGATGACTGGAGCGGTACTCCTCAAGATGACGATGGCGGTATGCTGTTGTTCCTCCCTTACACTGCAGGTGGCGAATCAACCATCTTCTCAGGTAAAATTGATATGAAGGACTCTAAAAATCCATCATTGTCATTCTATCTTGATGCTATGGGATATGAAGGTACAGGATACTATGAAACAGACCCTAACGATGATGTCTTGGATGTTCAAATCGGTACAACCGGTTTCCAATTGAAGACTATCAAATCTATTCACCCCGCCGATTTGGAGAAGGGTAAATACATCAAGTATGATATTCCTTTGGATGAATACCAAAATGCTGATTTCATCTTCATCGGCTTTACTTATCATGCCGGTGCTGCTCAAAGCCCTGTGGCTCTTGACAATATCGTTGTTAAGAACAACCACGCTGTGAACATGGCAATTGCTGATTTCACTGTTCCTGCTTCGGTTAATGTTACCGAGAAATTCACAGCTTCAGTAACTGTCAAGAATGACGCTAACAAGCCCGCTCAAAATTATGTCGTTACCGTCAAACGTGGCGAACAAGTAGTTGCAACAACAACCGAAAGTGAAACTCTTGAAGGTGGCGAAAGCAAAACTTATAGCTATGAATTAGAAGCTCTTGCCTCTTGGGATGACACTGAAAAGTTCACTGCCGAAGTTTCATTGACCGGTGATGAGGTTGAAGATGATAACGTGGCTGAAGCTACTTTACAACTCGTTCGCCCGAATATGCCGGTTGTCAGTGACTTGGCAGGACAACTCTCCGATGACGGTGTAGCTACATTCACTTGGAGCGCTGCTGAAGTACCCTCAGTTGAGACTGTTACTGAAGACTTCGAGTCATACACTCATGGCGCTATTTCCAAAGTGGGTGATTGGACATTGTATGACGCAGACCAAGTTCTTGGTGTTGACGACATTAAGGTCGGTTCTGACTACGTTGACATTCCTCACTCAATGGCTCGTCAATCATTCATGGTATTTGACCCTCAAAAGGGTGATATTGACTTGACTGCTTATCCTCAATGGGCTCCATACAGTGGCAAGCAAATGATGGTCAGCTTCCGTAACTGGGAATATGATAACGATGACTGGTTGATTACTCCTGAGTTAAGCGGTAACGCTCAGACTGTTACCTTCTACGCTCGTAGCCCGAAAGAAGAAAAAGACAAAATCAATGTTTATTACTCAACTACCGACACTAAGACTTCAAGCTTTACCGACAATCGTATTGATGCGGTTACCTTGACTTCTACTTGGACCAAATATTCTTATCAATTGCCTGAAGGTGCTAAGTACTTGGCTATCCGCAATAACAAGTACAATGGCGAGGCTGTTTTGATTGATGATGTGACATTTGAGAAGAAAGCCGGTGGTGCTGTTGCCGTTACAATTGACGGTTATAACCTATACCGTGATAATGAGAAAGTTAATACCTCGGTTATCACAGCTACAACCTATAAAGTGACTGAAAGTGTCGCAGGTAGCTATTATGTTACTGTTGTTTGCAATGTTGGTGAATCTAAGCCATCAAATGTTGTATCAATAGAAGCATCAGGTGTTGAAAATGTTAGTATTGATGCAGATAGTGAAGCCCCTGTTTATGACCTTTATGGCCGCAGGGTAAATCAAATGGTAAATGGTCAAATTTATGTAACTAAAGGTAAGAAGTTCATTTATCGTCGATAAGTATTAGCCTATTGTTTGAATTTACGAGCCTCGGTGTCCGTGTTGGATATCGAGGCTTTATTTTACCCGTAAATTCGTACGAGCGATTTTAAGGCTGTTTTAAGCCTGATTTTGTGTCGGGATAGTAATTCCTACTTCCGACGAGTTGAAGTGGCTGTAGGGTGCCTTAAAATGCGTGTAGCGGCGTTATAAAAATAACGGTCCATGGCCGCGAAGCCATGAACCGTCTATTTTGGGTTGTAATGTGATTTACACTATTAGAGTTGTGGACCGGCAACAACGAGTGCTTTACCAGCTTCGTTAGTAGTGTACTTAGCGAAGTTCTTGATGAAGCGTTGAGCGAGGTCTTGAGCCTTAACATTCCAGTCTTCAGCGTTAGCGTAAGTATCGCGAGGGTCAAGAATCTTAGGATCAACTCCGGGAAGTTCGGTAGGAACTGTGAAGTCAAATACAGGAATAGTCTTGGTGGGAGCAGAGAGGATAGAACCATCAAGGATAGCGTCGATGATACCACGAGTATCTTTGATAGAAATACGCTTGCCTGTTCCATTCCAACCGGTGTTAACCAAGTAAGCCTTAGCACCGCTTTGTTCCATGCGCTTAACGAGTTCTTCAGCATATTTAGTTGGGTGCAATTCGAGGAATGCTTGACCGAAACATGCAGAGAATGTTGGGGTTGGTTCAGTGATACCACGTTCAGTACCTGCGAGTTTAGCAGTGAAACCTGAAAGGAAGTAGTACTTAGTTTGTTCAGGAGTCAATACTGATACTGGAGGAAGTACACCGAATGCGTCAGCTGAAAGGAAGATAACGTTCTTTGCAGCAGGACCTGCTGAGATAGGACGTACAATCTTTTCGATGTGTTCGATAGGATAAGAAACACGAGTGTTTTCAGTTACGCTCTTATCAGCGAAGTCGATTTTGCCTTCAGCGTCAACGGTAACGTTTTCGAGAAGTGCGTTGCGACGGATAGCAGCGTAGATATCGGGTTCGCTTTCTTTGTCAAGGTTGATAACCTTAGCGTAGCAACCACCTTCAAAGTTGAATACACCGTTGTCATCCCAACCGTGTTCGTCATCACCGATGAGGAGACGCTTAGGATCGGTTGAAAGAGTGGTTTTACCTGTACCTGAAAGACCGAAGAATACTGCAGTGTTTTCGCCGTTCTTGTCAGTGTTAGCAGAGCAGTGCATAGAAGCGATGCCCTTCAATGGGAGGTAGTAGTTCATCATTGAGAACATACCCTTCTTCATTTCACCACCGTACCAAGTGTTGATGATAACTTGTTCGCGAGAAGTGATGTTGAATACAACTGCAGTTTCTGAATTGAGACCGAGTTCCTTGTAGTTAGTCAATTTAGCTTTAGAAGCGTTGTAAACGAGGAAGTCGGGAGTGAAGTCAGCGAGTTCTTCAGCTGTGGGGCGGATGAACATGTTGGTCACAAAGTGAGCTTGCCATGCAACTTCAACGATGAAACGAACAGCCATGCGAGTGTCTTTGTTAGCACCGCAGAAACCATCAACAACAAAGAGACGCTTGTTGCTCAATTCTTTAACAGCGAGTTCTTTAACAGCCTTCCAAGCTTCTTGGCTAGCAGGCTTGTTGTCGTTTTTGTATTCTTCGCTAGTCCACCAAACGGTATCCTTAGAGTTTTCATCCATAACGATGAATTTGTCCTTAGGAGAACGGCCGGTGTAAACACCTGTCATAACGTTAACAGCGTTGAGTTCAGTGTTAACGCCTTTTTCATAACCTTCGAGTGAAGGAAGTGTTTCTTCAGCGTAAAGAGCTTCGTAAGAGGGGTTGTACACGATTTCAGTTGTACCCTCAATGCCATACTTAGCGAGGTCGTTTTTGATCTCTGCTACACGGGCTGCTTTGATTTCTTCAATTTTGCTCATTATTGTAGGACTTGAATAAAATATAATTTATTAAAAAATAGATTGCTGTGTTTAAAGAGAGGAGACGTATAAATACAGTTCTTTTAATGCGCACAAAGTTACTAAATTTTTTGTGTTTTGAGGATATGTAATAAAGAAATTTTTCCTTATTAATTATTTTTAATAGCCGAAAGTTTGTCAAATCGGTGTGCTATGCTGTTGTGTGCTTGCTTCGGTGTACTGCTTTTCTATATCAATAACAATGTGTGGTTAATATTGTTCCTTTGTCGTTGAATTATAGACGTTTGGTGTAATTTTCATTACAAACCTGTGAAAATTTTGCCGTTATGAATATTCATTCAAGAATTATATTTAACTTTACACATCTCACCGGTATTGTTGAATTCTCTGACAGAATTTATTTGCATTACGTAACAACATAAAGAATAAAATGAAAAGACTTTTACCCATTGGGCTTATAGCCTTGATTAGTTTTTGTGCCAATGCAGTTCCTGCAAAGAAAGGCGTAAGAACGTTTACTCAATCAGATGGCTCGACCATCTCTTTGTTGCTCGTTGGCGATGAAAATTTCCACGTTTTGACCACTACCGATGGCCTTGCTGTCAGCAAAGGGGCCGACGGAAATTACTACTACCGCACAGCCGACAGTCAATCTAAAATTGTTGCGCACAATGTTGAGGCACGAAATTCAGCTGAATTGTCATTTATCAACAATAATGTTGAAAACATGAGTGTGCAAGCTGTTGCAAAAGCTGCACAATCTAAGGGTACAGTTCGCAAAGCTCCTAAACGAGGAGTTGCTCAGCGCACAAACACAATGCTCAAGTCGGGCTCTCCCAAAATTCCTATATTGCTGGTCCAATATTCTGACTACAAGTTCAAGGATACCGACCCGGCGGCTACCTTCAAGAGTTTTTACTCAGAAGGCTCAACCAGTTGCCATCAATATTTCTATGACCAATCTAATGGTAAATATTCGCCACAGTTTGATGTGTATGGTCCTGTGACATTGAGCGGAACGCGTGCTACTTATGGAGGTAATGACTATTACGGCAATGATGTAGGCGTTGGAAAAATGGTGGCAGAAGCCTGCAAATTGCTTGACGGCTCACTCGATTTCAGCCAATATGATTGTAATGGCGATAACGAGTGTGATGTGGTTATAGTTCTATATGCAGGAGATGGAGAAGCTTCTTCTTATGAAGACGACGCTGAAGATTCAGTGTGGCCTTGTCAATGGTATCTTTCAGAATCGGATTATGGACAATACCTAACGCTTGACAATACAAAAGTTGATAAATTTGCTGTTTTCAATGAGCTTAATGGCTCAGATTTGACCAAAATTGATGGTATAGGAACATTCTGCCACGAATTTTCTCACTGCTTGGATCTCCCTGACTTCTATGATACTAATTATAGCGGTTATTTCGGTATGGCTGATTGGTCGCTTCTCGATTCAGGTTGCTATAACAATGACGGTTACACACCAATAGGTTATTCAGCTTATGAAAAATCATTTATGGGTTGGATTGACTTGACTGAAGGTGCCGAAAATACGCAATACACGCTCCCAATATTCAATCAAAAAAATATCTCTACCGATGTCGCAATCAAGTTGACAAACGAGAATGATGCAAACGAATATTACATTCTTGAAAATCGTGCGCGCCAAGGTTGGGATGCCTATATGCCGGCAGAGGGCATGTTGATTACTCATGTTACTTATAAAGCATCAGCTTGGACAGGCAATGAGGTGAACAATTATGATTTGCAGAGAATGACAATTATTCCTGCAGATAATAGTCTTAAAATGAATAGCTATAAATACTATGGCCAAACTTATTACTATGCTGATACTACCAACTTGAAAGGCGATTTGTGGCCATACGGAAATGCTAAAGAACTTACAAATACGTCAACTCCGGCTGCAAAAGTAAATACCGGTACTTACATGAATAAGCCCGTGACTGAAATCGTCAAAAATACTGATGGAACTGTCTCTTTCTGGGTGATGAAGGCGCCACTGCCATCGGTGGGCGTGCCGTCAAATGTTTCTCATGTGGTTAATTCGTCAACTTCAGCAACAATCAAATGGGACGCTGTAGATGATGCCGATATCACTTATACTGTTGAAGTGACGAAACATAAAGATATTAAGTATGAGCTTGTTAGCTCGACTAACTTCAATGAGAAAAACTCATGGACTACGAGCGGTGTTAATAGTCTTAGCGGTGGTGACAAGTATCTGGGCTCAGGTAAGAAGACCGGCTATGTTATTTCCCCGCAATTCACTACCAATGATGAAGGTATTGTGACTGTGATATTTAATGCTAAATATTATGGTACTGATAAGAGTAGCGTCAAGGTGAGCTTGCTAAATGGCGCAGGTTCGTCAACCATAGACTCTAAAACTATCGCACTAACTGATTCTTATGCTGATTATGCCGTGGTATTCGACGGGACAGCAAATACCGCTGTGAAAATTAAGTTTGAGACATTGGCAGCTAGTAAACGCGTATATCTCTATAGCGCAGACATTTATAACGGTGATGCCGGCAGTCTTGTTGAAACATCAACAACTGCAGCACGTGCCGCATCAGAGAAGAAAACATTCTCAGGCCTCACTGAAACATCAATCACTGTTACCGATTTGGAAGAAAACGGTACTTATGATTATCGAGTAAAAACAGTGCCTAATGATACTGAAAAATACTCGGAAAGCGCATGGACTGAATATGGCCAATTCACGCTGTCAGAAAGTTCGGCTGTCGCAACTCCCGAGATTGATAACCTCATGCCAACTGAGTACTACAATTTGCAAGGCGTAAAATTATCAGGAACACCAACAGTTCCCGGTCTTTACATTATCAAAACCGGTAGCAAAACATCTAAGGTGTTGATTAAATAAGCTTTACAATAAAGATTAAATAGAAACGACTGTCGGAGGACTATCACATTGGTTCTTCGACAGTTTTTATATATAGGCGCACAAAAAAATCCGGTAAACAGAAACTGAATACCGGATTATAGAGCGGTAGACGGGACTCGAACCCGCGACCCTCGGCTTGGGAAGCCAATGCTCT
>CAYTFG010000067.1:0-11307 GCA_964436925.1 uncultured Bacteroides sp.
CGTCATCACGACGAATAATCTTCTTACCTTAAATCTAATACCATGAAAAACTGTTACAAAGGTAGGCATAATAATTGAGATAGCAAATTATTGAGGAGAAAAATGCAAAGTATTAGCATTAATTAACAGCAAAGCCGTATAACTCAGGATAGTTATGAGTAAAATTCGTGTATTTGGGTCAGGTAAGGGCACAAAAAAGCCTCGATTTTCTCAAACCGAAGCGCTTTTTAAATTTAAGATATCTGATTTAATCGCTTATTTAATCATTTTTACTCATTCTAATTGTTTGTTCGTAACAATGTTAATCTTTATACTCAAATATTGCGTGTTGCTCTTTAATTTTTTATGATGTTACAAAATTAATATTTTTATTTTAAATTTCAAACAAAATAGAAAAATATTTTATCACTTTATCGCATTTTTAATGTTTTCCGCTACAATTTCTCAAATAGCACATATAAAAAGCGCAAAAAATAATCCCATGCATACCTCAACAGAGATAAACATGGGATTAAATATCTAAATCAAATAACAAATAACTTACATGAATTTAGAGAAATCAGCGTTGCGCATATCACCGGTATCATTGAAAGCGCAGTGGAATGCGAATGAAGCTGCGAGAGAGTGAGGAGTTTGACCACCCTTACCGAGGTTGAGGTAATCCCAGAGGAGTTGACGATATTCGGGGTGAGCACAGTTTTCAATAATAGTCTTAGCACGATCTACAGGGTCTTTACCACGAAGGTCGGCAACACCTTGGTCAGTGATGAGGACATCAACTGAGTGCTCGCTATGGTCAATGTGAGCAGCCATAGGAACGATGTTAGAGATAAGACCGCCCTTAGTGATAGATGGGCAAGAGAAGATTGAGATGTAACCGTTGCGAGTGAAGTCACCCGAGCCACCGATACCGTTCATCATGCGTGTACCAAGCACGTGAGTTGAGTTGATGTTACCGAAGATGTCGGCTTCGAGAGCGGTATTCATTGCGATAACACCGAGACGACGGATGATTTCGGGGCTATTAGAAACTTCGGCAGGACGAAGAACAATCTTGTCGTGGAAGAAATCAATGTTAGAGAAAACTTCGGTCATCATTTCGTTACTCAAGGTCATTGAGCAAGTAGAAGCGAGTTTACATTTGCCAAGCTTCATAAGGTCAATAACTGAGTCTTGGATAACCTCAGTGTACATTTCAAATTGAGGAATCTCGTGACTGTCGCCAAGATTAGCAAGAACAGCATTTGCAACGTTACCCACACCTGATTGAAGAGGAAGGAAGGTTTTAGGGATGCGACCTGCGTGCAATTCAGCGAGCAAGAAGTTTACAACGTTAGAACCGATTTGCTTACTAACTTCATCGGGCTCGGTGAAAGCTTTAACGCCGTCGAGAGCGTTGCTGTGAACAATACCAACAATCTTGCGAGGGTCAACCTTCAACACGGGAGTACCGATGCGGTCACCGGGAGT
The DNA here is from genome assembly GCA_964436925.1 of uncultured Bacteroides sp. GTDB lineage: Bacteria > Bacteroidota > Bacteroidia > Bacteroidales > Muribaculaceae > CAG-873. The sequence continues at coordinate 1,471 of CAYTFG010000067.1, forward strand.
GTAGATGGGGATTTCGCGACGATGAGGGGGGTCTTGGAGAAGAACCAAGTCGTGCATACCGCGCATTTGCTTGGGAAGCGCAGCATTGAGTTCAACAAAAATCTTGTCGGCGAGACGCACCCAAGTGGGAGCATTACCGGCACCGGTACCAAGGATAATTTCACCGTCTTCGTTGATATCGGCAGCTTCAATAATGGCATAATCCATTTTACCATAGAAGCCATAGCGCATTTCTTGAGCTAGTTCAGATAAGTGACGGTCGAAATAGTGGGCATCATGAGAGTTGATGCGCTTGCGCAAATCGGGGGTGTTTTGATAAGGCGCACGCATATTAATGGCGTTATTACGAGATAATACGCCATCGAGGTGATCATTGGTAGATGCGCCGGTGAAGATATTGATTTTAAACTCGCGGCCAGCCTCATGCTCTTTCAAAGCCTTAGCGGCAATGGCTTCGCTGATGACCTTGGGAGTACCCGAGGCTGTAAAGCCTGAGAAACCAATGGTATCAAGATGGTTAATCTGTGCGGCTGCTTCTTCAGCCGTGATAAAGTTTAATGCCATTTCTTTATACTTAAAGTTATATTTCGTTCAAAATAAAGTCAAAATTTAGTAGCGAGGACTTCGGCCATAATAACGGCACGTCTCAAGTCCTCAATGCGTTGAGATTCATCAGAATCGACAAGCGAAGATAAGGAGTCAGCGGGAGCAGGTTCAGATTCATCGGGACTATCTAAAGTCACACGAATGCCCTCATCGGGAAGTACAGGTTCAGGTTCACGGCACAAAAAATCCGGATTTATAGGTTGACGTGCAGGAGCTTTCACTTGTTTTTTACCGACGGGAGGATTCTCGGCCTGAGTTTTTACAGTCTTGTAAAAATATACGTAAGTTGCGGCCAGAAAAATCAAAATCCCGATAATAAATTTGAAAGAGTCCACTATGTTTCGTAATTTTGCACAAAAATAGCAAAACTTGTGCAAAGTCACAAATAAATAATCATTAATGTTGGAAAAGCAGAAAGAAAATATGACAGGTAACGATCGACATCTTTTTATTGAAACATACGGGTGCCAAATGAACGTGGCCGACTCGGAGGTTGTAGCATCAATCATGGAAATGGCAGGCTACAAAGTGACCGAAGACATCACGGTAGCCGACGCAATCTTACTCAACACGTGTTCAATACGTGACAACGCAGAGCAAAAGATTGTGAGCCGATTGCAATACCTAGCCTCGCTGCGTCGCAAGCGCGCCGGAGAAAAAATCATCATCGGCGTGATAGGTTGCATGGCTGAGCGAGTGAGAGATACCCTCATTAATGAACATGGCGTAGATATAGTAGCAGGTCCCGACTCCTATCTCGACCTTCCGGCATTATTTGCTGCTGCCGAGAGCGGCGAGAAGGCGATAAATGTGGAATTATCGACCACCGAGACCTACCGAGAGGTGATACCGTCACGCATCACCGGAAACAGAGTGAGCGGATACATCAGCATCATGCGCGGATGTAACAATTTCTGCTCTTACTGTATAGTTCCTTACACTCGCGGTAGAGAGCGCAGCCGTCCTCTTGACAGCATTCTCAATGAGTTACGCGACTTGCGCGAAAAAGGATTTAAGGAAGTAACATTACTGGGACAAAACGTCAACAGCTATCGTTATGTGACTGAGGATGGGGCAACAACCGTTGACTTCCCCGCCCTACTCTCGGCAGTTGCCGAGGCTGCACCCGAAATGAGAGTGAGATTCACCACTTCTCACCCCAAGGACATGACCGACGAGACAATTGAAGTGATGGCAAAATATCCTAACATTTGCAAGCACATTCACTTGCCGGTACAATCGGGTAGCAATTCAGTGCTCAAGTCGATGAACCGCAAATATACCCGCGAGTGGTATCTTGACCGCATCGCAGCAATACGTCGCATGATTCCCGACTGTGGCATATCAACCGACTTATTCACCGGTTTCCACAATGAGAGCGAGGAAGATTTCCAATTGACGCTTGATCTTATGCGCCAAGTGGGCTTTGACTCTTCGTTCATGTTTAAATATTCGGAACGCCCGGGCACATTGGCATCAAAGACAATGCCCGACAACATCCCTGAAGATGTCAAGATTGAGCGTCTCAACCGCATGATTGCATTGCAAAATGAATTATCGGCCGAGTCAAATCGTCGAGACATAGGCAAGACTTTTGAAGTGCTTGTCGAAGGAGTGTCAAAGCGTAGTAAAGAACAATTTGTGGGTCGAACCGAGCAAAATAAGACATGCGTATTTCCCCGTGGCGGATACCGCGTGGGCGACATAGTAAAGGTAGTTGTAAAAGATTCATCATCAGCTACATTAATATGTGATTTAGCTTAAAAAATGACCAAAAATCAGGATAAACTTTGGAATAGGAATTATATGGCGGTGTGTGCCGCCAATTTTCTCCTATTTTTCTCGTTCTACATTCTCTTGCCAATGCTCCCGATGTATCTGCATGACACGTTCAATGCAGACCGCTCGTTGAGTGGAATAATCTTGTCGGGGTACACGATATCGGCATTGATGATAAGACCGTTTGGAGGATTTTTTGTGGATAGTTTTCCACGAAAAGCCGTATTACTAACGTGTTATTTCATCTTCTTCATATTTTTTGCCGGCTACATTTTGGCGGGGACATTGCTGATGTTTGCAATCGTGAGAAGCCTTCACGGATTTTCATTTGGAGCTGTAACGGTTGCCAATTCAACGGTGGCGATAGACGTAATGCCGGCGTCAAGACGCAACGAAGGCATTGGTTACTATGGCGTTAGCAACAATCTGGCAATGGCAATAGGGCCATCATTGTCAATGTTTATCTATGACAGCGGGGCATCGCCTCACTTGATATTCGGCATCTCGCTTATAGCATCATTAACCGGGTTCATCCTCGACTCGACGGTAAAAGTGCCCAAACGTGAGTTATTGCGCAACAAACAGCCGATATCGCTCGACCGCTTTTTCTTAACTAATGCCGTGAAAGAGAGCTTGATAGTGCTAATGTTCTCGTTTGCTTACGGCATTCTATCAACCTATGTAGCAATTTATGGACGCGACGAAATAGGGCTTGATGGCGGAAGCGGATTATTTTTTGTGCTACTCGCCACCGGCTTGGTAGTGGCACGATTGACGACTGCACAATGGGTTAAGCACGGGAAGCTTACTGACTGTGTATCAATCGGTATGATAGTAACAATCATTGGGTTCTGCGCATTTGTATTCATTCGCAACACAGTGGGGTTCTATGCATCAGCGCTGATACTCGGCGGCGGATATGGAGCGATGTGCCCATCATTCCAGACGATGTTTATCGACATGGCGCCCAACAGCCGACGCGGCACTGCCAACTCCACCTACTTGACTTCATGGGATACCGGTGTGGGAATAGGAGTGTTGCTGGGCGGACATATTGCAGAATTGATATCCTATCACGCCGCCTATATGTTTGCGATAGTGGTGTGCATCGCCGGAGCAATCGTATTTTTCAAATGGGTGTCAGCCCATTACAACAGCCACAAGCTGAGGTAAAAAAATCAGCCTCGAGAGAGGATATTACAAAAAAATATAAAAATTTTTGTCACGAGCAACGAATTTATCTCAAAAATGCTTGACATCGGGTCTTTAATGTTGTAACTTTGCACGATATTTGGGTATTGTGTACCCATTAAAATCTCGGCAACAAAAAATGAACAAGCATAAGCACAAGAAAATCTCGACATTCGGGTCACAAGTAACATCAATTATCAGCGTAGCGTTAGTACTATTAATCTTGGGAATCATAGCATTGATAGGCATTGCGGCACACTCAGTAACAAATGATATCAAGGAAAATATAGGCTTTGTAATTGAAGTCAAAAATAACGCAAGCGATAAAGATATTGACAAGCTGAAACAAGAGCTTTCTCGTGCGCCCTATGTATCCTCCCACGTTTACACAGCAGCCGAAGACATTCTCCAAGAAGAGGCTGAGGCGATGGGTGAAGACATTGTGGACTTGATAGATACCAATCCTTACAATGCCGAATTTGAAGTAAAAGTAAAATCAGAATATGCACGTGAAGACAGCATAAATGCGATAGCCGCAAGGTTGAGCAAGAATGAGCTGATTGAGAATGTGCGCACACAGGCACTCGTTGTAGAAAACGTGAACGAGACGCTTGGCAAGATATCATTGATACTGGTGATAGTAGCTGGAGCATTATTGGTAATCTCGTTTGTATTAATCAACAATACAGTGAGCCTGTCAATATATTCGCGACGCTTTATCATCCACACGATGAAGCTTGTGGGAGCAACAGGCGGATTCATACGCCGACCATTTGTTATCTCAGGAATAATTAACGGATTTATAGCCGCATTGATAGCGATAATCCTACTGATATTCACAGTGGTATATATCACCAACATAGACAGCTCGGCAGCCGCAGCGCTGAAATGGAATGAGGTGGTAATAATCATGGGCGGATTGGTAATTGTGGGAATGTTGATATGCGCAATAGCCTCAACAATAGCCACAAATCGATATTTGAGACAGAACTATGACGCAATGTTCCGTCGTTAATAGAGAGAATAAAAAAGATTTAAGAAACAGCAGTATAACAAGAAAATATACATCATGGCATATAATAGTACCAAGAAAGAATCGGCAAAAGCCGAAAATTCGATAAAGAAGCAATCTCACGACGAGTTACCACTCACCAAGAGCAATTTCATCATGATGGCCATAGCCGGAGTGATGATAGTGTTAGGATTTATCTTAATGCTGGGTAGCAGCTCAACCACCGATGCATTTAATCCTGATATTTTCAGTGCACGACGCATCATCGTGGGACCGGCAATCACATTCTTGGGATTTTTGTTTATGGGCGTAGCAATAATCTATCGTCCTAAAAAAGAGGTAAATAAATAATCAAAATTTAAAAGATAGGGGAAAAAGAAAATGGAATGGATTGACGCATTAATCCTGGGTATTGTTCAAGGACTGTCAGAGTACTTGCCCATCAGCAGTAGCGGTCACTTGACCATATGCCAAGACATATTAGGGCTCAATTTGTCGGGTGCCGATTCATTACAATTTGATGTAATGTTACACGTGGCGACAGTGTTGAGCACGATAGTGGTATTGTGGAAAGAGTTTGTGCCATTGTGCACATCATTTTTCACATTGAAGAAAGATGATAACACGAGGTATGTTATCAAGCTAATTATTTCAGCCATACCGGTAGGAGTTGTTGGCTTGTGTTTTAAAGACAAAATCGAAGAGATTTTTGGTTCAGGGTTGACAATTGTGGGAATATGCTTGTTGGTAACAGCAGGTCTGTTGTCGTTTTCCTATTATTTCCGCACACGCCCTCAATTACTTAAAGGGAACAATTTCCGTCCACACAACATATCAATGACGGACGCATTTATCATAGGCATCGCCCAAGCCGTGGCAGTATTGCCGGGATTGAGCCGCTCGGGAAGCACCATCGCCACCGGTATCATCATCGGTGACAAGCGCGAGCAAGTGGCATCATTCTCATTTTTCATGGTAATAATACCAATCTTGGGAGAGGCATTGTTAGACTTGAAGAAAATCTTTTTGCCGTCAAGCGAAGCGATAGCCGGCACAGAGTCCATAGGCTGGTTGCCAATGGTAGTGGGCTTCATCGCAGCCTTTGTGATGGGATGCTTGGCTTGCAAATGGATGATAGAGTTGGTAAAGCGTGGTAAGTTGATATGGTTTGCTGTATACTGCGCAATAGTAGGAATTTTATGTATATTGTGGTAGTAGAATGAACTTTTTGGACGGAGAAATATTATATATAGACAAGCCACTTGGATGGACGTCATTTGACGCAGTGAAGCGACTGAGGTCGACAATACAACGCCGCTTGGGCATCAAGAAAATGAAGGTGGGACACGCAGGGACATTAGACCCGTTGGCCACCGGAGTAATGATAGTGTGCACAGGAAAGTCCACCAAGCGAATAGATGAGCTACAAGCCGGGGTAAAGGAATATATAGCGACTATAGCATTAGGAGCGACCACCCCATCGTTTGACTTAGAGACAGAAATAGATGCCACATATCCAACGGAGCACATCACTGAAGAGTTGGTGAGAGCGACATTGGAACAATTTAAAGGACGCATAGAGCAAATTCCGCCGGCCTTCTCGGCAGTGAAGATTGACGGGCAACGAGCATATAAGATGGCTCGACAAGGTACAGACGTGGAATTAAAGGCGAAGGTGCTGGTGATTGATGAAATAGAGTTGTTGAAATACTCACAGTCATCAATCGAGTTGCGCATTGTGTGCAGCAAGGGAACCTACATCAGAGCTCTAGCGCGTGACATTGGCAAAGCCCTCGGCTCGGGCGGGCACTTGACCGCTTTGAGACGAACACGTGTAGGAGACACGGGAATAGACCTATGCCTCAACATGGACCAAGCAGTAGAATTGATAAACTGTGTAGAAATCGAGATGCCCGAAGGTTATGAGAACCATAAGGCAATTTAAAAACAGACAAAGGAAACAAAACAGAAAAAACCCATATTCACATGAAGTTATCACAATTTAAATTCCGCCTACCCGATGAGCTACTAGCTCAAGAGCCATCGGCACAACGTGATGAAGCACGTCTTATGGTTGTAAACCGTCGTACGGGAGAAATCGAACATCGCATCTTCAAGGAGATAATAAATTACTTTGATGAAGGCGACATATTCGTGTTTAATGACACAAAGGTATTTCCTGCAAAGTTGTATGGAAATAAAGAGAAGACAGGAGCACGCATAGAGGTATTCTTGTTGCGCGAACTGAATTACGAGAATAAATTGTGGGATGTGCTTGTAGAGCCGGCAAGAAAGATACGTATCGGCAACAAGCTATATTTTGGTGAAGATGAATCAATGGTAGCAGAAGTTATCGACAACACCACATCACGTGGCCGCACACTGCGCTTCCTCTATGACGGCAGTCATGAAGAATTTAAAGAAGCGTTGTATGCACTCGGACAAACTCCGTTACCCGACTATATAAAGAGAGAACCGGTAGAAGAAGATGCAGAGCGTTACCAAACAATCTTTGCAGAAAAAGAAGGCGCGGTAGTTGCCCCTGCAGCAGGGTTACACTTCTCTCGCGAGCTCATGAAGCGTATGGAAATCAAGGGCATTGAGCAAGGTTTCTTGACAGTACATAGCGGACTTGGCAACTTCAGAGAAATCGACGTTGAAGACCTCACCAAGCACCGCATGGATTCAGAGCAAATGTCAGTGAGCCAAGAGCTTGTTGATAAAGTAAACAGTGTAAAGGATGAAGGCAAGAGAGTGTGTGCCGTTGGCACATCAGTGTTGCGTGGTATCGCGAGTGCAGTGAGCATGGGCGGTCACATGAAGACCTACGAGGGCTGGACCAACAAATTTATCTTCCCACCGTATGACTTCACCGTAACAACAGCATTATTGAGCAACTTCCACCTCCCCTATTCGACCATGTTGATGATGGTAACTGCATTTGGCGGATATGACATAGTCATGAATGCATACCACGAAGCTGTCAAGGAAGGTTACAAGTTTGGTGCTTATGGCGACGCGATGCTCATCATCTAAAAGTTAGCCGACAATTGAATCAAACAATAAAAAAACGTAGTTCACTACCAAAAATCAGTGGGCTACGTTTTTTATCCACCTAAGTCACACCGACGGCAACAAAACAACATGGATTACACTTTCACACCATCACAAAGGATAGTTGAGACAGCTTACAATGGTAAGAGCGAGATTCAATCATTGCAAGTGCTAAAGCTGTTTTGTGCTTTTCTAGTCATTGTGAGGCACTCTACCAACCCATTACGTGAATGTTATTTTACTGAAATAATTTCGCAAATAGGCGTACTAATTTTCGCAATGATTACGGGATATTTCTTGCTGAATAGCAACGGTGAATTGAAGTTATCCCGACTAAAATACACAGCTATAAAAATCGCGAAGATTTACATCGTTGCCCAATTGTTTTATTTTGCGATTTGGGCGGAAATGACGTATAAATACGCTCCACATATCATTACCGAGTTTTTCACCAGCCCTAAGGAAATAATATTAGCAATCTTATATGGGGACAATTTTTTCTGCGGGATATGGTATTTATCTTCAATGGTTGAAGCGATAGGCGTGTTGGCATTGCTGGTAAAGTTTAATAAATTAAAGTGGTTACCCTATCTGTGCTTAATAGGTTTCCTTGGCAAATTGGCACTTGGACCATACCGCTTCGTGTGGACCGAAACCGGATTTCCCGCATGGCAAAGTCGCAATTTTTTGACAGTAATATTGATGTGTCTATATGCCGGGATGTTTATTAGATTGAATGAGGACAAGATAAAAGCGAGCATTAAAAGCTTATCACTTTGCGCAATTGTGGTATATGGCTTGTTGGTGCTGGAAAGATTAATCATTAAATCTGCCGGCTATGAATTTGAGCTTTTCACCATGCCATTCGCTATAGTGACATTTATGTTGGCATTGAAAATCAACAAAATACCGCACACCGAATTATTGGCAAAACTAGGGCGAGAGCATAGCATGAACATCTTCCTCTGGCACTACGTTATTCAACTATTTTTGTGGAAAATGAATGTGTATGAACGATATGAAGCTAACCCGTTGGTGGTATTCTTGTTGGCAATACCGCTGTCCATGATAATAAACGAGTTAAAGAACTTAGTAACAAGAAAAAGGATGAAGTAACCACTACCTCATCCTTTCTTATTTTTATTGAAGTCCAGGTCCTTTATCAACTAAAACTTATCTATCTATTGATAGACCAAGGGCCTAAACCAAATTAATAAATAAAAAGCGTTATTGTTTTGCGTATAATGCGTAAACCTTTTAAACTGTCCGGCTGTTATTGTGTACCTATTTATTCCGGATTGTTATAAATACTCCTAGTGTAGAGAAATCAAATGCACTAAAAGTAATAGAAACTCTAAATTCAACTAATTATTGCATTGGATCAAAATTTAAATTCGACAATTACTTGCCACGTTTTACCTCGTCAGAAAGATCTTGGAAAAAATCGTAGTTAAGAACATTGGAGATACGCATCAGCAACTCCACGTCTATATTTTCTTTATTGAAAATCTTGTAGACGTGAGTCCTAGTACAACAAATCTGTCGCGCAAACCATGCGACAGTATGTCCGCTCTCCCTAAGTTTTTCTTGTATTTTACTTCCTATATGCATCGTAAAAAGGTATTCAAAAATCATCAATTAAAAAGTATTATTACTATCTAATCTGATTCTTTTTTTTAGCGACTCACAAATTTAAGAATAAATATTTACATTGAGTGTCAATGTATTAAAATAGGACACTCTTTTTAACGGAAATAACTATTGTTAGCGCAATACAGCGGTGTAACAGCCCCTCTAAGCGATAAAAGCGCCGAGAATGTGTAATCACTAGGGATACACCTTCTCGGCGCAGAATGGCAAATAAATGGCTCCTATGGGTATTATCTCACAGGGGATATACGATAGGAGTATTTGTAATGTTTATCGAGCAAGCGATATTGGTCAAGTGGACGTGCGCTCCAAGAGTTGGTACCGCCAAGACCTGCTTGAATAAGGTCAATGTTGACAGCAATAATGTCACGCGGGTCAATATCGATGGAATGTTGCTGTTTCTTGGTCAAACCGGGGTCTAAATCAGCGTCATAGTTGTGACGAGCATTGAAACAAATGGGCTGTCCTACACCGGTAAAACGAATACCTTTGCCCGTGGCATCGGTAAATGACACTTCTCTGACGTCAGTGCGATATCCGTTCTC